>CANRII010000001.1 GCA_947630685.1 uncultured Ruminiclostridium sp.
GCCTTTATCGCTAAGACGGTGGTGCTTATGGACAAGGGTAAGATCATCCGCACGGGAACGCAGGGAGAGCTTTGCGCCGAGCTTTGCGACAAGGTGTGGGAGCTTGACGCCGATTATGATACCGTTATGCGCCTTATGAAAGAAAGCCGCGTCAGCAATGTGTTAGGGATAGACGACTATTACCGCGTAAGAGTGATAGACGACGACAGACCCGACGGCGCGGTAAACGTACAGCCAAACCTTGAAGATGTCTGCATCTTCCATTTCGGGGAGATGTGATATGATACTTTACGAGCTGAAAAAATACATACTTAAACCCTCGGTATTTGTCTGCTTAATAATATTTGCCGTTGTGAACTTTGTAAAATTTTTCGAGCTGTACTACAATTTCGGAGGAGGAAGAGGTCAGATTGCGGATAACGGCGCCGGTGCGGGCGTTATCGAGCTGTATGAAAAATACGGCGGGACTATCACCGATGAAAAGATAGCGGGGCTGAAAGCCGACCTTGACTTTGCCGAAAAGAGCTTTGCCGAAAACGGCATTACCGAGGAAGCAAGCGACAAGTTTTACACCGGGTACGCTTACGGCGACAAAAACGAGATAAGCGCTATCATCAAAAAATACCAAAGCGCGATACTTTATGAAAACACCGCGAACGAACTATCGCAAAAGGCGGACGAAAACGCGAGATTTTTCGCGGGCAAGAATGATTATGAACAGCGCAAAAACGAGCTTATCCGCGACACCTTCAGCGGGCGGTATATCGGACAATGCGTGAGAAGCAACGGGTGGGAAACGCTGTTTGACTTTAAGTTTTCCGCTATACTCACCATGCTACTTATCGCGCTTATGCTCTCCCCGATATTTGCGGGAGAACGCGCGGACGGCTTTGACCGACTTATAATATCGTCGGGAAAGCGCGGCGCGGCGATACGCTCAAAGCTGCTCACGGCGGGGATCGTCGCGTTTACGGTCACGCTGATATTCTTTATTTTAGATGTGAGCTATACCTTTACGGTGTACGGGCTCAGCTGCTTTGACGCGCCGCTTTATGCGATATATCCTAACGCCCCGCTAAACGTCACTTTGCTCGGAGCGTTGGCAACGGCGTTTATTATGAGGCTTGCGGCTATGCTGTTTATGGCGGCGTGTGTTGTGCTTATCTCCTCGTTTTGCAAAAACACCGGCGCGGCGCTTATCATATCGGTGCTGTTCGGCGCGGCGCTTGTCGTGCTGACCGAGCTTTTGCCGAGCGCGTTCAACCCGTTAGAGCTTGTATATTCGAGCGAGTTTTTCTCAAATTTTGACACGGTAGATCTTTTCGGCTTGCCGTGCTTACAGCTGTTTGCCTCGATAGGCTTTACGCTGCTGCTTACCTTAGCCGCGGGAGCGGTTACGGCGATAAGGGGGCTTAGATAATGGTACTTTCAGAGCTTAAAAAGCTGTTTATAAAGCAGCACGTTTTGCTTTTGATAATAATAATTTCAATAGTAAAGGTGATCACCTCGCTTAATATGTTCGCTCCCGATTATAACGGGCTTTCTCCCGAACAGCAGAAAAAATATCTCGCATATATAGACGAGCTCGGCGGAAAGCTCGACGAAAGCAAGGAGGAAAAAATCGTCCTGCTTTACGCCGAATATCAGTCCGCCGCCGAAATGTTAAAGCAGGTGCATGATAAATACGTCGCGGGCGAATATGCCACCTCGGAGGAATATTTTGCCGCTATGCGGGAAATACCCGAGATAGCGGAGGACGCCGAGGCTATAGAAAAGCTGTACGCCGCTTATGAAAAGATAAGCGAAAACGAAAGCGGTATGCTGCTCGCCTCGGACGCGCCGATAATGTCGGTCGGCATGGAGTACCCGCTTATGCTGCTTATCTGCTACATATCCGCCGCCGCGTTCTACTACGAGCGCAAAATGGATCCGCTGTCGCTGACATCCGTAAAGGGCAGATCCGCCTGCGCGGGAAGATCGTTCTCGCTGTTTTGCGCGGTGGGGCTTGCCTGTGTGATATTCTTTATAACGGAATTTTGCGCGTTGTGCGCCGAGATAGGCACAGACAGCCTTTTCGCCTCGGTGACCAGCCTTGAGAGCTTTGGCAGGTCAAATTACCCCGATATGAATATACTCACCTGCTTTTGCCTAGCACATCTGCTTAAATTTATCGGCTGTCTGCTGACTGCGGCGACCGGCGCGGTGATAATGAGGGCGGGAAAGAATTTTGCGGCGGCGATATTTACCCCCGCGGCGATACACTTTGTATGGGCGTACCTCTTTTCAAAAAAGGATATCGAGTTCTATTCCCCCTATTCGCTTATGCAGGGCGGGGTGTTCTTTCAAGGCGACGCTGAATACCGCACCCATCTTGCTATTCCGTCAGGGCAGACTATAGCGCTCGCCGCAGTGTCGATAGTGCTTATCGCGGCGGCGTGCATATATCTTACAAATTCATACAAAAACCGCCGTATGCGTATCGGCGGCGCGGCGATAATTACCGCGGCTGTTATGCTGCTCGGCGGCTGTTCGGCAGCTTCAGGCGGCGATGAATATGCAAATATCGCCTATGATGAAGCCTACGGCGGCGGGTATTATTTTAAGTGCCAAGACATATTAGCCGACGCGCCCGTATCAGACAGCTTCAGCAATACGAATGAAGACGATAAATATATTATCGGCACTAAAATAGAGCAGTACGACGAATACGGGAAAATCGTCTGCGATCAGATAAACCGCGAGTTGTTTACCAACGGCGGCACCATACAGGATATATCAGTCTGCGGCGGGTATCTTTATTATCTTTTCTACGACGGCGGGGGCAGCAAGATAGGCAGGATAAGCCTTGACGATTACTCCGACGACGTAATTTATTCGGGTGGGTACTATCCCGACTTGACGGCTTATTTTGATTTGTTTTTGTTCTATGAATCAAGCGACGGTATGCCGCCCGAGCCGAAAGACTTTATTGCGGCTGAAAGCGGGGTGATCTTCCACACCTCTAATGAAAACGGCGAGGCGCTTTACAGCTTAGACCCGTCAAGCGGCAGGATCTCTTATCTGCTTGAGGATATAATGATACCGGCTTACGCGTTAGCGGGCGGAAAGCTGTACTATATAAATTCCGACGGACATCTTACGTTATTTTCCGACAATAAAAAGACTAACGTGTGCGACGGTCAGTATAAGGCTATGTGTGCGTATGACGGAAAGCTGTATCTTGCGGGCGGACAGGGTATGTTCTGCTATGAGATAAACAGCGGCACGCTCGAAAAAATATCGGATATTACCGAGATCGTCGACCTCAGGATAGCAAACGATGTGCTTAAATATAAAATTTACGGCACGTCGCAGTGGGAAGAATTAAACCTCGGCTCCGACGCGGCAGACAGTACCACCGACAGCACGGAAACCGGCACCGTTCCCGCCCCTGATGAGGAAACGTCCGACAGTGACGAGCCTACCCCGTCAGGAAACATCCACAGCTATACTATCATAAGCTACATAGACAAGGAGCAAAAGCACCTGCTGATGAGAAGACGGCTACCCTCGGACGACGGTTCATCGATGTATGAATTTGCGGTTTACGACACCGAGAGCAAAAAAATAATAGGCACGCTTGAAAACGACATTGAGAGATGTTGCTATTATGATGATCATATATCGCTGCCCTCGTTCAACGATCCCCAATCAGAAACCACATTCGCTTTATACGATTCATCATTAAATAAAATAAAGATGATCGAGGGAGATGTATGGGAGCTTCCGCTATACCTTGACGACGAGGATATATTTATCGGCGGATACCATGTAAAGACCGCCGACGGGAAAGACGATTATAAGTGGGCAAGATATGATACCGACGGCAAGCTCATAGACTTTTTCGACGACGAAAATAAAGAATTATATCCTGCGCCCCCGCCTTTGGCGGTAAACGGAAAGCTTATATTTCAATCTACGGACGAAACTAACGAGAGCGGAGAATTTGTCGAGGTCATGAATTATGACGGGAGCGATTACAGAATATGGCAGATATATGATGAAATTGAGTATCACAAAGTCGGTCGGCTCGGCAAATACGTCTACTTTTTGCCCGATAATATCAGTGGGCATGAGGGGATACCCGGAAAGGCGTATTTTTACGATACCGAGAAAGACGATCTGATATATGTAGATACCGTCACAGAGCATGAGGTGGCAAATTCAACGGTCAGCCCCAACGGAAAGTATCTTGTCACCAATTTTACGGAATTAAAAGACAAAATCCCGGTGCGAACATTTATACGCTTTTACGATATAGAAAAGAACGAGCTTGTATACACCTATACTAAAGAAGATGTGGAATACGGCTGTATGATAGACGCATATTTTGACGGTGTGCAGGTGAGATCCCTAGACGGAGATTATTTTCTGAAGTATGAGGATCTGGGGCTAAATTAAAAAAGGAGGATAATTATGAAAATCAAAAGAATTATCGCTATGTTAGCAGCGGCGGCGCTATGTCTTACGGCTTGCTCGGACACCAGGGCGACGTCCGGCATGGCGAGCGACCCGTTTGCGGACGAAAGCGCGGATTCGGCGGAAGAAACCGAACTCAGCGACAAAGATTATGAGGAACTGTTCGGAAAATATCAATCGGGCATTGCGGACTTTGACGACAGGAGCTTTGAATACAAGGACGGCGTGATAGAAAAGTCGTTCACCGCCAAGACCAAAGACAACGAATACGATGTAGAATACGGCTATATGGCTTATATAAACGGCATACCGCAGAAAATAAGCCTAAACGGCGGCGAGCCGCAGGAAATGGTGAGCGTCACCCTGCCGCCCAATACCGAGCAGAAAATAACGCTTGACATTAAGCCTGCTCTTACCGAGGATATAAAAAGCGAAAAAGAATTGCAAGTGAAATTTTTGAGCATATTTAATCCGTCCTACAAGCCGCAGGGGCAGTATGTGGGCTTCGGTAACGCCCATAACGGCACAGCCGACGGCAGACAAATCATACAGCCGGACGGCTCGGAGGAGAGTATTTCGGATATAAAAACTACTACCGAGTACGAATCGGTCGCTATTACCAAAGAGGTAAAGAAAAAGTATTCGCTGAACGATGTTACCGCGAGCGGCTATATCATGATAAGCGGGGATTATTTACCGCTTAAATCGGGAGAAAGCTCCGTCAAGACAGATATACTTATGCTCGGCAATACGGCTAACACCTATCGGGTATTTTTGTACAAAAATCACGAGCGGATACAAATAAACGGCTGTGACTGCGCCGAAATGAAGGTAGAAAACGGCAAGCTCAGTATACTCGGCGTCGAGATACCCGACGTACAAAACCGCGATATCCTTTATGCTGTGGCAATACCCATAGACGACACGGAAAATATCATCAATCTTTGCAAATCCGGCAGCGCTCTGATACTCAGCGAGGACGATCCGAGCTATAATTTAGTTCAGGAGACCGACGAAACGGAGTCTGTACCGAGCACGGAAACTTCCGACGAGCCGGAAGAAGAAGAGGAGGAAGAGGAAGAAACCGGCGGCAGTATTTACGATTACGGTATCATAGGCTACATAGACAAGGAGCAAAAGCACCTGCTGATGCGAAGGCGGCTTCCCACGGACGGGGATCCAACGATGTATGAATTTGCGGTATACGACACCGACAGCGAAAAGATAACAAGCACCCTCGAAAACGACTATGACGAATACTGCTATTATGATGATCATATATCAATATCCTCGTTCAACGGTCCCCAATCAGAAACCACATTCGCTTTATACGATTCGTCATTAAATAAAATAAAGATGATCGAGGGAGATGTATGGACGCTTCCGATATACATTGACGACAAGGATATATTTATCGGCCTGTGCCCCGGAAAAGACGACGACGGAAAAGACATTCTTAAGTTGGCAAGATACGATAAGGACGGTAAGCTGATAGATTTTATCAAAGACTGCGATACGTACGATCCGATTAGCATTTTAGCGGTAAACGATAAGCTGATATGTGAGTCGCAGCACAGCGAATACGGCAAAGGCGAGTTTGTCGAAGTAATGAATTATGACGGCAGCGATTACCGAAGATGGCAGATATTTGACAGCACCGAATATCATTACGTCGGACAACTCGGGAAATATATTTACTTTTTGCCGAACCTGATAAAAAACCCCAAGGACGGCCCCGGAAAGGTGTATTTTTACGATACCGAGAAAGATGATCTGATTTATGTGGACACCGTGACAGAAGAAGAGGCGGGAAGCTCCTCGGTCACTCCCGACGGGAAGTATCTTGTCACCTGTTACGTGGAGGAAAAGGACAGAATAGCTCAGCAGGAATTTGTACGTTTTTACGATATTGAAAAGAATGAGCTTGTTTACACCTACAACAGAGGAAAAGACAAGATAGAGTTTGGACTTGCCGGAGTAACGGCATATTTTGACGGTGTATGGGTGTATTCCCGCGACGGTAATTATTTTCTGAAATATGAGGAGCTCGGGCTTTATTAAATCGCGATTTCCGGCAAAGGCGGCTATTTCCTAAAAGTCGGGTTTGATTACGAAATCGTCAGCCCTACAGGTTTGAAAACCCTATGCGAATATGATATAATTAATATTAGATAAGATACTTATGCAATTCCGAAACGGCATAAGTATCTTATCATATTCGTATAAAAATAAAAGGAGAAGAAGCATGAAGAAAACAAAGTTTGCCGCAGCGATAACGACCGCCTCGGCTATGCTGTTTGTCTGTGCGTTTTCCGCCTCGGCGGAGAATTACGCCGTTACCGGCTCGTTCGACGCATACAGCGAAGGCGATTCGGCGACAGTTACGGCCACCGTTACAAACGATTACTACTATGATGTAGACGGCATCGGCTACAGCGTATCGGTATCGGATAACGCGGTGATCAAGGGCGAAACCTCTAAAACCGACGTATCGCTTGCCGCGGGTGAAAGCGACAGCCTTACCTTTGAGGTAGAGCTTTTACAGCAGGAGGAGTCCTCGCAGCCCGAAGCTTCCAAGCCCGAAAGCTCTCAGCCCGAAAGCTCCGAACCCGAAAGCTCTCAGCCGGAATCTTCACAGTCGGCGGGCGATAACCCGAATACCGGCGTAGGCGTAAGCGGCGCGGCTATAGCTGTATCCGTTCTGGCTTTGGCGGCGGTAGGTTTCGCGGCTGTAAGAAAGAAAAAACAGCTGCTTTCACTTATACTTTGCGTAGCTGTAGCGGGTACCGCGGTAGTAACATCCTTGCCGCTTACAGCTGACGCGGAAGAGGCCGAAAGCGATCCCTCAACGCAGATAGTTGAGATGGAGCTGGGCGGCGAAACGGTAACGGTAACTCTTGATATTACCGTACCCGAGCAGCCGGAGATACACGATAACTCCGAAGAGGATATCCAGCGCCTCAACGACGGCAAAGCGGTCATCTCAAGATACACCGACAGCGGAGAGATATCCTTTATAAACGGTAAATACACCGATTATAAGGTCACCGACCCCGAAACGGCATTCAATTCTACCAGAGCGGTAGACACACTACTTAACAGCAAGGACGTTGTGCTCGCATACTTAAGGACTGACACGGCTCAAAACGGCGACACGTTCTACACCTTTACCCAGATGCAGGGAATAGCGCAGGTCTCCAACGCTTTCATCAAGATAGGAGTAGACAAGGACGGCAACACTATCAGCCTGTCCAGCTCTATCGACCCCGACGCGACCGCGCTTAATATTTCCGAAGAGGATGTAAGAGCAAACTTTGAAAAAGCTATAGAGGCAGCGGAAAAATACGTTGAGGAAAACGGCGGTACGCTGGTCCCCGCGGCAGAGCCTAATGTAGTTTTGCACAAGAACGCTTACATGGCGTCCTGCTTCCTGTTTTATGTCAAGCTGGACGAGAATCCCAATCTGCCGAGCGGTTCGGAATCCTCCGGCTATCTTAAGCTGCTTATAGAAACTCAGTCATGTACGGTATACGACGTGGTTCCGGTAAAAACTATCGACTCGACTACCGGCGAAAACGTCGATAACAGTAAATATTTCGACGTAGAAACCGAGCAAATGGAATTTACCGACTATTACGGTCAGAAGGTAACTCTGCCGGTAGCTAAGAACGACGACGGTTATTACTTTGTAGATCCCGAGCGCAAAATTATCTGCGTCGATTCCTGGAAAACCTTTGATACCGAAAAAGCAGGAATACAAAACGTTGTTCCGGTGGTATTCGCTTCCGCCGAAGAAGCTCCGGCGCTGCTGGTATCCATATTCAGCAACATGAGGACTATCTACGACTTTTATGCCGCAAAGGGCATTAAGTCCTTAGACGGCAACGGACTTCCCTTACTGCTCGGTTTAGGATTTAACGCGGGCTTCGGTCAGGATATGGAGAACGCGGCGTTCACCTCCGTGATAAGCGGATTCGGCTGCTTCATGTTCGGCAATTATCCGCTAAGCTCTTGCTTTGATTTCTCCGCGCACGAGTTCACACACGGAATAAAAGCCTGCCACAACAGCAAAGGCACGGCTATAAATAACGCCGGCTCGATAGAAGAATCCTACGCGGATATACTCGGCAATCTTATCGAAATGCAGATAGACCCGCCGGGCTGCAACAAGGATATATGGTACATCGGAGAGCAGCAGATGGGTAAAACGAGCATCCTGCGCTGCATGTCCGACCCGCATTCCTGCAATCAGCCGGAATATGTAGGCGACGTAAACTTCGTAATGAATACCCGATATGCGTCCTCGCTGGTAATAGACGACAGCGGCGGAGTACATGTAAACAACTCCATACTGCCGTATATATGCTATCAGATGGATCAGGCGGGCATAAGCCTTGAAGATAACTTCGATATATGGGCATACACCCTTTATACTGCGGTACCCGACAGCGAGTATAAGGATATAGCCGAAATGCTCAAGCTCGCGGTAGTGCGTCTTGGCTTTGAGGATAAGCTAGACACGGTAAGCAAGCTGCTGGACAACGCTAACCTTTACGGCGATACAACTTCGTGGGACAGCTACGAAAGGCCGGAGGGTTCGGTAAAGCTTGAATACAAGCTGGAGAACGTTCCCGAAGGCTGCGAATGGTCGTTGGCTATAAAGAAAAATCTCGGCCGCTCCGGCAACCTTGTATATGCTACCGCCGATGAAAACAACGTTGCGACCAGCTACACCATGCCCGAAGCTCAAACCACTCTTATGCTGCTGATATCGATGGAGGGAAAAACCTATGCCGCTACCGTCTTTAACGACGATCTGGATTCCGATATGTCGGTAACATTAGACTTTGATGAGCTTGAGCTCATGTTCCTTATGTAATTAAAATAAATTATTTTTCCCCCGCTTTAAGCGGGGGATTTTTTTGGGGTGGGAGGGTGGGATGACCCGCGAAGCGGGGCATGAAAAACGGAGGGCGGAATAGAGGCTGATCTATAGGAAAATAACATCATGTAGGGGAGAAACTGCACTATCCGTTAAAAAGCACTATCGCTTAAAAAAGTAAACTCGTTTAAGGGAAAAACGTCGAAATAAAGGCAGCTGCGTCGATTTCCCGAAAATCGCTTTTTATTTCGTAAAAATCAAAACCGCTATATTGAAAATATTGTTAATTTGTGGTATAATTAAATATATATGTCCGGCATTTCCTCTGAACCTAGGGATATCGGCATATTCTTTGACCCGGTTGGAGGTATCTTCTATGCGTATTGCGATTTGCGACGATGAGCAGCACGAGCGCGAACGGCTTGAACAAGCGCTGCAAGGCTGTGACGCCGCGTACAGCGCGGAAAAATTTGCCGACGGAGCTTCTTTGTTGGATGCGACAAAAAAATCCCCTCCGTTCGATATTGCGTTTTTGGACATATATATGCCCGGCGAAAACGGCATAGATATAGCAAAAATACTGCGGCAGATATCCCCCGATACCGGCATTGTATTTGTGACTACCAGCAGAGAGCACGCCGTGGACGCGTTTTCTCTTTACGCCCTGCACTATCTGGTAAAGCCCGCTACGACAGACGGGATAGCGGAGGCGTTACACCGTCTTAATCAGTCCCGCCGCGAACAAAGAGAACGCATTACCCTTACTGTAGGTGCGGAAAGGCACACGGTGTTTCTCGATCAGATATGCTTATTGCAAAACGATAATCACGCGGTGAATGTAACGCTGTCCGACGGGCGCAGCCTTAAGGTCTGGATGTCGCTGGGCGAGATGGAAAAGAAAATGAATAAGAACTTTCTTAAGATAAACCGCGGTATAATCGTCAATATGGATTATATCGAACAGATGAGGACAGACGTCTGCGTTATGCGCAGCGGGATAAGACTGCCAATCGCGGTAAGACAGAGCGCCGTGATACGCGCGGCGTATGATAACTATGTGTTCGACCGGCTCGCCGGACGAAAAAACCTTACGGCAAAGGAGCCTAGACCATGATCGCTTTTTTAGAAAATGCTCTGGGATTTATCGTGCAGTTTTTGCCCTGCGTTATCCTGATATTTCTGCCGTTCCCCGAAGAGGCGTTCCGCTTCAGACGAAGAAATATATTCTTCTGGCTGTCGGTGATCTCGGTGGCGGTAGCCGTTTTGCTCTCGGCGGTATTATGCCTTAGAGATACGGAAAAATATCCTCAGCATATAGTAATATCCAATTCCTTTATGCTTGCTGCTATACTGCTTATCTTAGCGGCGTATATCTGGCTGGTTCGGGAGTCGGTGATAAAAAAGCTGATGATATTTTTTATAGTGATGTTCTACGGCGCGACGGTCTACATACTGGTAAACTCCACCTACGCGCTTATATTCCCGAATCAGATAGACACCACTATATACCCCTATACCGACCGGTTTCTTATCATGTTCGCCGCCGTGACCGCTTTACTGCTGCCTATGATAATCGCGGCGGTGATAAATCCGCTGAAAGAATACGTCCAGCTGATAGAACCGAAAAACATGCGGCGCGAATTTTGCATCGTGACTTTTTCCACGCTGCTTTATTTTACCACGATGATATGCTGCGTGACGTTTTTCGGAAGCAAAGGGCTTTTGCAGTACGTCCTGCTGCCCATGATATTCATGACGGCGAATCAGCTGCTGATATACTGGCTGATATTCCGCGAATCCGTCAGGCGCAAGCTGGACGGCGAGCAGCTCCACGCTATCGAGATAAGGCAGCTGCAATATGAAAAGATAGTAAACGACATGGAAAATACCCGCCGTATGCGCCACGATATGCGCCATCATTACAACTCGCTGAACGATATGCTCAGCCGCGGAAAATACGACGAAATGAAAGACTACTTGTCCCAGCTGATAGATACCACGGTAAAGCGCGATGATAAGATGTACTGTAAAAACCTCACGGTAAACGGGCTTTTACAATATTACGTCGGCATGGCAAGGGACAGGGATATCAGCTGCGACGTCAGCGCGGAATGCGACGAGCTTATGATAGAGCCGGCGGATCTTACCGTGCTGTTCGGCAACACTATGGAAAACGCGATAAATTCATGCGGAAAATACCCCGGCGAACGTCATATAGAAATACGGCTCGGTACGGTAAACGGCTCGCTTGCGATAGAGATATCCAATTCCTGCAAGGAGGTAAATCTTGATAAGCGCTTCAGCTCGGAGGACGGCTTTATGCCCGCCAACGCGTTTATCAGCAGCAGGAACGGCGGCGGATACGGACTTAGCAGTATCACGCATACCGCGCAGAAATACGGCGGCAGCGCTAAATTCAGATTTGACGCGGAAAAAGAATTGTTCACCGTTCGTATACGGTTGAATATGCACACGAATTAATTTTTTTGGGAGGTCGCAAAAATGACGATAAGCAAAAAACAAAACGGAACAGAGCTTGAGATAGCGCTGGAGGGCAGGCTGGACACCACCACCGCCCCGCAGCTTGAGGGCGAGCTTAAGCACAGTATAGACGGCGTTACCGATCTTATAATGGACTTTTCCAAGCTGGAGTATATTTCCTCCGCGGGACTGCGCGTTCTGCTTGCCGCTCAAAAGGTGATGAACAGACAAGGCAGTATGGTTATACGCGGCGTAAACGAAACGGTCATGGAAGTATTTGAGATAACCGGCTTTGTAGATATACTTACGATAGAATAAGCATGGCAAAGAAACGGAAATTCAATCTTCAGCCGAAGCTGCTCATAGGTCTTGTACTTATGGCGATCGTGCTGATGTTTTCGCTCATATCCATTCTTATAATCATCTTCTGCGGCGTAATGTACCAATATTACTCCTGGGTAACATTCGACAACGCCTCCGTCTGCTCCTACGTCATCGACGGCGACCGCATAGAGCGGTATTACAATAACGGCAAGATAGGCGAAAAAGACGATTACTATGAAATGATAGGCGATTATCTGCTTGAGGTGAAAAATCAAGTCGGACTGCAATACCTGTATGTAGCCGTTCCCGAGCAGGACAACATAGTTTATGTATGGGACGCGGGCGCTCCCGACGAGGATGGCATACATAAGCTCGGCGAATCAATACAGATGTTCGGCGAGATAAAGGACGTAATGCAGACAGCTTACGCGGGCGGCGCGGATATGCTCGACTCCGTACTATTCACCGAAAGCTCCGCCGTGGCTTTTGTTCCGCTGCTGAATAGTGACAACAAGCCGGTGGCGCTGATAGCGGTAAGCATTCCTATCGAAAGAGTAAGCCGTCACGTCGAAACGTTTACCGTGCTTGCGCTGATATCCACGATCGTCGTGATGCTCATCTCCTCATTCTTTTACTATCTTTATATCCGTAAAATACTCGTCCGTCCTTTGAGGAATCTCCACCATGCCGTTACCGGACTGGTAAGCGACAATATGGAACACCTTGACAGCTTCGACTTAAAAATTAAAACCAGGGACGAGGTGGGCGACCTTGCCAACGGATTTAATCAGATGGTGAAAGAGCTTAACGAGTACATTAACAATCTCAGCCGCGTTACCGCGGAAAAAGAGCGTATAGGCGCGGAGCTTGACGTCGCTACTCATATCCAGAAGTCTATGCTCCCCTGCACTTTCCCGGCGTTCCCCGACCGAAAGGAGATAGACATATACGCTACCATGACCCCCGCAAAGGAGGTCGGCGGAGATTTCTACGACTTCTTTATGGTGGACGACAGACATCTTGCGATAGTAATGGCGGACGTTTCCGGCAAGGGCGTTCCCGCGGCGCTGTTTATGGTAATAGGCAAAACGCTTATCAAAGACCATACCGTCCCCGGTTACGATCTCGGTGCGGTGTTCACCGAGGTAAACGATCTTTTATGCGAATCAAACAGCGAGGGACTGTTTATAACGGCGTTCGAGGGCGTACTTGACCTTGTCACCGGAGAATTTAATTATGTGAACGCGGGACATGAAATGCCGTTTATCTGCCGTTCGGGTGAAAATTTCGCGCCGTATAAGATAAAGGCGGGATTCGTGCTTGCGGGCATGGAGGGAATGAGGTACCGCGCGGGCAGCCTTACGCTTGCGCCGGGAGATAAGGTATTCCAGTACACCGACGGCGTTACCGAGGCGACAAATTCCGATAACGAGCTTTACGGTATGGAAAGACTGGAAAATGTGCTGAACCTCAACAAGGACAGCGCTCCTGCCGAGCTTCTCCCCAAGGTAAAAGAGGATATCGACGCGTTTGTAGGCGAGGCTCCTCAGTTTGACGATATAACGATGCTTTGTCTTGAATATAAGAGCAGAATGGAGGATAACAATGAATGAACTGACCGTTGACGCGACGGTGGAAAATATCCCTACAGTCACGGATTTTGTAGACGAACAGCTCGAGGCTCACGGCTGCCCGATGAAAGCGCAAATGCAGATAGACATCGCCATAGACGAGCTGCTCAGCAACATAGCGTATTATGCCTACAGCTCCGGTTCGGGGACCGTCACCATCCGCGTGGAGATAGCCGAAGAGCCGCTTTCCGTTCTGATAACGTTCATAGATAACGGCGTACCTTACGACCCGCTTAAAAAAGAAGACCCCGACACCACGCTTTCCGCAGACCAAAGAGATATAGGCGGGCTTGGGATATACATGGTCAAAAAAAGCATGGACGGCGTCGAATATGAATATAAAGACGGTCAGAACGTTCTCAAAATAACCAAAAAATTCTAATATAAAACAAAACATAAAAAACAGGCTTTTACACTTACGTTTTTACGATAGTGTAAAAGCCTTAAATTATTAGGTATTTAACGGTATAGGAATCACATTTATGTGAAAAAGTCGCTCACACAACTTCAAATATACATAAACGTACTTCTTCCTCCGGCGACATTTTCAAGCGCTTCATCGGAAAGCTCCGTGCCGGAACGCAGCGTATCGTACAGCTCTTTGGCCTTTTCCTCGGAAAGCTCAAAGCCGTCTTCCTTTGCCAAAGCTATAAGCTCCTCCGGCGAGTTTGCTTTGTTAAGCTTTTGCAAAAGCTCCTCTTTAGTCATAATAGTATGTTCAGCCATTTTCGCTTTCCTCCTTTAGATAGGTTTTTGAAGCAAAGGCGAAAAATCGATCACCCTTCCGACCATAACGTTTCGGTGAAAAATTTATCGACTGCTTTAACGCCTTTTTCAATACCCTTTGCTATATCCTTCCAGAAATCAAGGCAGGAATATCCGCCCGCAACTCCTTCGAGCGCGTCGTCGGAAAGCTCGCCCTCGGCGTGCAGCGTATCGTACAGCTCTTTGGCCTTTTCCTCGGAAAGCTCAAAGCCGTCTTCCTTTGCCAAAGCTACAAGCTCCTCCGGCGAGTTTGCTTTGTTCAGCTTTTGCATAAACTCCTCTTTAGTCATAATAGTCTGTTCAGCCATTTTTTATTATCCTCTTCCGCTGTCTTAAAGCTCAAGACCAAGTGCGTTTGCAATCACCGCAGTAATATTTTTGGGTCTTCTCGCTATACGCTGTATTTTTGCGCGAATGGCAGTAGGGGCAGTCTATGCCCTGAGTAACGTCCCTGAACGCTTCGGGTATCGTTTCGGTGAAAAATTTACCTATACTCTCAACGCCCTTTGCTATATCTTTCCAGAAATCAAGGCAGGAATATCCGCCCGCAACTCCCTCGAGCGCGTCGTCGGGAAGCTCGCCCTCGGCGTGCAGCGTATCATATAGTTTTTCGGAGTCTTCCACGGAAAGCTCGAAGCCGTCTTCCTTTGCCAAAGCTATAAGCTCCTCCGGCGAGTTTGCTTTGTTGAGCTTTTGCATAAACTCCTCTTTAGTCATAATAGTCTGTTCAGCCATTTTTGTTATCTCCTTTCAAAATTGTCGGCAGTTAAACGAGAGTACGGAACGGACCTATACGGTCGCCGCCTCCTCCTCCGAGCCAGTATCCGCCCGCAACGCTTTCAAGCTGTTCATCGGTCAGCTCGCCGCCGCTCAGCTGCTCGAAAAGCTCTTTTGCCTTTTCGGGAGTCATTTCGATCCCGTTTTCCTTAGCAAGCGCGAGGATATCATCAGCGGATCTTACATCTTTCAGCTTTGCTAAAAATTCTTCCTTGTTCATATTTTCTCCTTTTACAACTAGCGATCTGATATTATCAGCGGACTTGTTAATAATTTATTAATTTCACTCCGCTCATGCTCTCTATTATTTTAATTATCTCATCATCCATACTCCAGCCGCCGGCAACGTTTTGGAGCTGATCATCGGATAACTCGACCGAGTTTAATTTGCCGAAAAGCTCCTGTGCTTTGTCGGGAGCAATTTCAATGCCGTTTTCTTTGGCAAGAGCGATAATATCATCAGCGGACTTTGCACCTTTCAGCTTGGAAATAAATTCTTCCTTGTTCATTTGTTTAAGCTCCTTTCAAGGGGGCAGATCAGAATAGTAGTTCCTTTATTCTCTTCTTTAATTTGTCCTTCAAATCCCCGCCTGCGACTTTGTCAAGTTCCTCGTCGGAAAGCTCGCAGTTTGAATTTATCTGATCAAACAGCTCTTTTGCCTTTTCGGGGGTTAGCTCAACACAGTTTTCCCTTGCAAGTACTAGAATATCGTCAGCAGATTTTGCTTCTTTTAGCTTGGCGATAAGTTCTTCATTGTTCATGTGTTTGCCTCTTTCGTAAAAATTTTATTTTCCAAAAAGGCTACCGAACCACTCTTTGACTGTGTCAACTATGCCGCCCCCGGAAACAGTATCAAGCTGATCGTCGGATAACTCGACCGAGTTCATACTGTTGAAAATCTCTTGTGCCTTATCGGGGGGGTACGTCAACGCCGGCTTCTTTTGCCAACGCAATAATATCGTCGGCAGATTTTGCTGTTTTCAGATTTGCAATAAATTCTTCCTTAGTCATGTCATTTGCTCCTTTAGCTTATCAATGATCAATGGTATGTCCAGATGCTCATGCCGCCCGCAACGTTTTCTAACTGCTCATCGGAAAGCTCGCCGCCGCTTAGCTGCTCGAAAAGCTCTTCTGCCTTTTCGGGAGTCATTTCGATCCCGTTTTCCTTAGCAAGAGCGAGGATATCGTCAGCGGACTTTGCCAATTTAAGCTTGGAAATAAATTCTTCCTTGTTCATTTGTTTAAGCTCCTTTCAAGGGGGCAGATCAGAATAGTAGTTCCTTTATTCTCTTCTTTAATTTGTCCTTCAAATCCCCGCCTGCGACTTTGTCAAGTTCCTCGTCGGAAAGCTCGCAGTTTGAATTTATCTGATCAAACAGCTCCTGTGCCTTTTCGGGAGCAATTTCAATGCCGCTTTCATTAGCAAGCGCGATAATATCGTCGGCGGATTTTACGCCTTTAAGCCTTGCTAAAAATTCTTCCTTGTTCATATCATTTGCTCCTTTAGTTGATCAATGATCAATGATCAATGGTATGTCCAGATGCTCATGCCGCCCGCGACGTTTTCCAGCTGCTCGTCGGAAAGCTCATTGCCGCTCATCTGCTCGAAAAGCTCTTTCGCCTTGTCGGGGGTCATCTCAACGCCGTTTTCCTTTGCAAGCGCTAGAATATCATCAGCGGATTTTGCATCTTTCAGCTTGGCTAAAAATTCTTCCTTGTTCATATCATTTGCTCCTTTAGTTGATCAATGATCAATGGTATGTCCAGATGCTCATGCCGCCCGCGACGTTTTCCAGCTGCTCGTCGGAAAGCTCATTGCCGCTCAGCTGCTCGAAAAGCTCTTTTGCCTTATCGGTAGTCATTTCTATCCCGTTTTCCTTAGCAAGCGCGATAATATCGTCAGCGGATTTTACGCCTTTCAGCTTGGCTAAAAAATCTTCCTTTTTCATAACATCAGCCTCATTTCGGATTTTAATCGTTATTGTTTGGAAACGGGATAATAAAGTCTTTTTCCCAAATAATGCGGCTGCCGCCGGCAACATTGTCAAGCTCGTCGTCGGACATTTCGCCGCTTGCGGTTATCCGCTCGAAAAGCTCCTTTGCCTTATCGGGAGTTATCTCTATCCCGTTTTCTTTAGCAAGCGCGATAATATCATCGACGGATTTTACGCCTTTCAGCTTGGCTAAAAAATCTTCCTTGTTCATGTTAAGCTCCTTTCGTAAGGTGGGTGGCATACGGGCGTCAGCCGAAAAGGCATCGTCCCGTATGCCTGAACTTTTAGTATTTATACACCGCGATCCATACGTCCGGACCTAAAAGATCGGCAAGGTCTTTTCTTCCGCCCGCAACATTGTCAAGCTCGTCGTCGGATAATTCGTTTATCTTGTCGAAAAGCTCCTTTGCCTTATCGGGAGCGATCTCTAAGCCGTTTTCTTTTGCAAGAGCGATAACGTCATCGACGGACTTTGCATTCGTCAGCTTTTTGATAAATTCTTCCTTGTTCATAAGTTTGACCCTCTCTTTTAATAAGTCGTTAAAGTTGGATCTTTATGATCTGTCCGTGACCCTCCGCATAACAGCAGTCTTCGCAGTTATAACCGCTGGTGCCGCCGGAACGGATATATACTATCCTCTTTGAACCGCAGTTCGGACAGCCGTTCGCCCAACTTTTTATATATTCGGGAGAACCCTCTTTCGGAAGCGACGTGTCATTCGATCCGCCCGAAACGCTTTCAAGCTGGTCGTCGAGAAGCTCCGCGTTTTTATCTGATCTTTCCATAGTAATTCCTCCTTAAGCCGCTTTAATCCTTCTTAGTCATAGATGATACGGCTGCGCTCGTGGAAACTTGTGCTAAAGACTTTGTAAAGTCCGCGAAGCCCTCGAAATATTCGGGTATGTCCTTTGTGAAGAAGTCCTTTACATCCTCTGTAAAGAATTTATCTATAGACTTGAAAACGTCGGTGAGCCAGCTGCCGCCGGAAACGCCCTCAAGCTCATCGTCGGAAAGCTCGCCCTCAGCGTGCATGGAATCAAATAATTTCTGCGCGTTTTCCGGACTTAACTCCGCGTCGTACACCTTAGCAAACTCTATCAGCTCCTCCGGGGACTTCGCACTCATTAACTGAGCCTGAAATTCTTCCTTAGTGAATACTTGCTCTTCCATGGTGATTATCCTCCTTTATCGACCGTAAATTGGGGTCGTTTTTTACATTAAGCCTAAACCTTTTGCCGCCTCGCCCACTATGACTTTAGCGGTAGTTTCATACGCATCCGGTAATGTTTCGGTAAAGAATTTGGGTACGTCCTTTGTGAAGAAGTCCTTTACATCCTCTGTAAAGAATTTATCTATAGACTTAAAAGCGTCGGTGAGCCAGCAGCCGCCGGAAACGCCCTCAAGCTGATCGTCGGAAAGCTCGCCCTCGACGTGCATAGAATCAAACAATTTCTGCGCGTTTTCCGGACTTAACTCCGCGTCGTACACCTTAGCAAACTCTATCAGCTCCTCCGGGGACTTCGCACTCATTAACTGAGCCTGAAATTCTTCCTTAGTGAATACTTGCTCTTCCATGGTGATTATCCTCCTTTATCGACCGTAAATTGGGGTCGTTTTTTACATTAAGCCTAAACCTTTTGCCGCCTCGCCCACTATGACTTTAGCGGTAGTTTCATACGCATCCGGTAATGTTTCGGTAAAGAATTCGGGTACGTCCTTTGTGAAGAAGTCCTTTACATCTTTGGTAAAGAATTTATCTATAGACTTAAAAGCGTCGGTGAGCCAGCAGCCGCCGGACACGCCCTCAAGCTGATCGTCGGAAAGCTCTCCCTCGACGTGCATGGAATCAAACAATTTCTGCGCGTTTTCCGGGCTTAACTCCGCGTCGTACACCTTAGCGAACTCTATCAGCTCCTCCGGGGATTTTGCGCTCATTAACTTCTCCTGAAATTCTTCCCTGGTGAGTGTTCTTGCCTCTTCCATGTGATTATCCTCCTTTATAGACCGTAAATTTTTATGGGGCGTTTTTGCCCAAAATTATTCAAAAACGTGTCCGCAGAACTTACATACATAATGATACGCCTTTGTAGGAAAGCCCTTTGGTACAAGCCGGGAATCGGTCACCTGCTCTATCTCAATATCATATTTGCCGCAATACATACATCTTGACGGCTTTTCGGGAATAGCGCTGAGCGGCGTGCTTGAATCAGAACCGTATATTACTTTTCCGAACGGCGTTTGCATTTCAAACCACATACCGCTGCCGCCCGACACCGTTTCAAGCTCTTCGTCGGAAAGCTCGTTCCTCTTTTCCTCTTTGCTCATAATTATCCCTTTCTATTATGATTTTACAAGCTTGCCGCAGTGTTTGCACCTGATCTTTTGGACGCCGAATTGCCATTCTATCGTAAAGCCTTCGCGTGAACCGCACCACTGGCAATCAGCGCCGTAGAAAATATCTTTGAATTTGTCGCTTATTGCATCACCTAATGATTCAAACGTTTCTTTCACGCTTTTTAAAAAGCTGCTTAAGCTTCCTCCCGCTACGCTTTCAAGCTCATCGTCGGAAAGCTCTCCCTCGGCGTGCAGAGCATCAAACAATTTCTGCGCGTCTTCCGGGCTCAGTTCGAGGTTGCATTCATTAGCGAACGCTATCAGATCCTCCGGAGACTTTGCTTTCTTTAACAGCTCCTTTATTTCTTCATCGGTGATTTTTTTCGCTTCTTCCATAGTAAATTATCCTCCTTTATCGACCGTAAATTTTTTGGGGTCGTTTTTGCTTGTTTTTTTGCCGTATCGGCGAAATTAAACCACTATCTGCCCGTAAATCTCAGTTTTTCTTGGTCTTTATCACATACTGGCAGTTGCCGCAAATGGTTTTTATAACTCCCTTGTCGCTCTGCTGGTAGCTCTTGCGCGAACCGCACCTCGGGCAATCCGCACCTACAAACAGATCAGCTATTTTGTCGCCGAGATTCTTAAAGAAGTCTGTAAAAGCGTTTCCGCCCGCAACATCCTCAAGCTGCTCGTCGGCAAGCTCGCCCTCAGAATGAAGTGCGGCGAACATGGCCTTAGCGTCCTGCTCGCTTATGGTCACTCCGTTGCCATCCGCGATAGCGATAAGCTCGTCGGGAGACTTTGCCGCCTTGATCTTAGCAAGTATCTCCTCGTTGGTTATTGTTTTCTCTTCCATGTTTTTCCTCCTTTATAATATTTAACTGTTTATTTTTAATGCTTGAAACAGCATTTTAATGTAACCACGTATAGCCGCAGTTGCAGCATTTATAGTTATACTGACCGCCCGCCTGGGCAGATACGCCAAGCTCTTCTTTAGTGTTTATTGAGCCGCAGCTGGGGCATTTTACATATTTTAGCAGCCTGTCTATACCCTCGCCCGCTAGCTTAAACGCTTCCGGCACATCTTTCGTGAATACTTTTTCTACGGCTTTAGCCGCTTTTTTTATTCCCTCTCCTATGTCGCAGAAGATGCATCCGCCCGAAACCTCAGCAAGCTCATCGTCGGAAAGCTCGCCCATAGCCATCGCGCTTTCATACATCTTCTTTGCGGTCTCCTCACTTACGGTAACGCCGTTTTCTTTAGCAAGCGCCATTACCCCCTCGGGAGAACCCGCCTCTCTGAATTTTGCAAACAGTTCTTCTTGGCTTATAGTTTTTTCTTCCATATCAATACCTCCTTATGGAAATTAATTACATCTTTAAGTTAGGACAAACAAGCGGCTCTTCGTCGTCCGCGGTCGCCTGTATGCCTACCTGTCTTAACTGCTCCGCAAAGCCGTCCGACAATGCGTTTCCCGCAAATTCCTGTAAAAACGTAATGCAGAAGTTGCCGCCCACGGCGTTTACTTCAAATAATACATGGCTCGCGGCAGGGTCTACATAGGTAAATATCGACTTTATATAAGGCTCTAACGCTCCGAGCCGCTGTATATGCACATAGCTTACCGTGAGGTCTACGAACACCTTGTTCATCTGCGACGATTTTTGAAACGCCTCATGCACCGCGTCGTAATCGCCGAGCGCTAATATCTTTTGTTCCTTTTGCAATCGGTTCTTCACCGCGTTCAGCATATATTCCTGTGAGGACTGGTGATCCATCATCTGACGGGTAACGCCGCACAGCTTATCCATCGGCATATTTCTCATCTGCTCGGTATAATTCAGCACGATATTGCCCAGCACGTTGTTATGCGCTTTCGGAGCTTTTACCGCGTCGCGGTAGTTTTTCATAAGTATCGTTCTGAACGGGTGATTAAGCTTTTCGCAAAGGTCGAATACCGTTTTCGCCAAGAGATTGGACATCACTATCGCGGGAGTGCCGCCGTTTGCCTTGACGTACTCCATGAATTCGTCCTCCGGCACCGACATTCTGCGCGCCGTTTTACAAACGGGACAGCCGGGAAGTATCTCCTCCCATTGCACGGCGGGCTCGACAGCCTGCGGATTGTGCTTAGGAGCTTCTTCCTTTGCGGGCTCTATATCAAGATACGGGTCTTTTCGTTCCTCCTCGGTGACAGGATCGTCTAATGTTCTGATACCGTCCGCGGGAAAGCTCTTTTTATATTTTTCGGTTATGTAGTAATACAGCGTAGTTTTGATAAACTCCAGTATACCCGTTTCGTCGGTTATAGAATGTACTATATCAAAATATACCGTGCTGCCCTCATAATTTACCGCAAGCGCGTGCTCGTTCGACTGCTCCGACAGCAGCAGTACCGGAGTTATCCCCTCGGTTATAACTATCTGCTTATCGTTAGGCAGTACCGAATGTAAAAGCTCGCCCTCTTCGCGGACAAATTTTACCGAATAGTAATCGTAACGCTTTATCGCAATATCCACCGCCTTGCGCAAAGCGGCGGGGTCTATATTTTCGTTAAGCTCCACCGCGGTTCTTACGGTGTGCTGTACGTTTTCGTCGGAACGGTAAAATCCCGATATCCCCGACGGATTGTTCTTCATCTGTTGTTCCTCCCTTTTGTTCAGGCGTTTATTTATATATCTCTTAGTCGGTATATCCCGCTTCTTCTAAAAAACGCCTTAGCTTTTTTAATGCGCTGTACTGTAAAAATCTCACGTTGGAATAGCTTACGCCGACGCGCTCCGCCGTTTCCTTTGAGGAAAGTCCGTGATAAAATCTAAGCACTATTATCTTTCGTTCTCTGTCCGGCAATTGTTCTAACGCTAACGCTAAGGATTCAAGGTTCTCGTTTGTAAGTATCCTGTCGTCCTGAGCCGGTATAAGCTCGATATCTTCGGCTGTAGGCTCGCGGGAGAGCTTTCTGTAATAATCGTTTACCGCGTTTCTCGTTATCGCGTACAGCCATGTGCCTATCGCGCCGCGCGACGGGTCGTAGCTTTCAAGAGCGGAAATGGCGTTCAAAAACACCTGATGCACTATATCGGCTCTGTCATGCTCGTTTTGCACATGGGAGCATATATATCTTTCTACCTTTTCGCGGTAACCGTTATACAGCTCTTCGGGGGTGATGGTCATGGCTTTTCATCGCCTCCCGTTTCGGCGCGCCACGTTTCATTCTCTCCCGCGGCGTTAAGCTCAAGGTCGCTGTCGTCCAGAGGTACGCCCATGTCCTCCGTGCGCACTATCCTTTCAAGGCGTTCGTTCTTTTGGAACTTTTGAAAATCGAACAATGCGCGCAGCAGTTTTTCGCTCTTATCCATAGATCCCTCCTGCCCGAATATTTGCTTTCATATATTGATACGTTGAGCGGTAGTGTTTTGTTAGATTATTTTTGAAAAATTTTTTCAGCTGTTTACCGGCTCTTTGTCGTCAAGGCGCTGACGCGCTACCAGCTCGGCAAATTTTCCGTTTAAGGCTATAAGCTCGTCGTAAGTGCCCTCCTCGGCGATCTTGCCCTTTTCAAGATATATTATCCTGTCGCATTGCTTTATGGTGGAAAGCCTGTGCGCTATCACTATCCTTGTGCATTTAAGGCTGTTCAGCGAATCGGAAACGGTCTTTTGCGTGATGTTGTCCAGCGCGCTGGTCGCCTCGTCGAACATAAGTATCTTAGGCCTCGGCGCTATCGCTCTGGCTATCATAAGGCGCTGACGCTGACCGCCGGAAACGCCGCCGCTGCCCTCGGAGATGATAGTGTTCATTCCCATAGGCATTCTGCGTATGTCCTCCGCTATGCCGGAAAGCTCCGCCGCCTCCCACGCTTCGTCCATGGTGAGCCACGGCGCGGAAATGGTGATGTTAGAGAATATATCCCCCTGGAACAGCTTGCCGTTTTGCATTACCGTGCCTATACTGCGGCGCAATGATTTAAGGTCAAGGCTGGAAATATCCTTGCCGTCGTAGTATACCGAGCCTTTCTGCGGAGTTTCAAAGCCCAGCATTACTCTCATAAGCGTGGATTTACCGCAGCCAGTAGTGCCTACTATCGCGACATACTGACCCGGCCGTATCTTAAGCGACAGATCGTCAAGGACGTTGGGCATGCTGTCGCTGTAGCGGAACGAAATGTTGTTCAGCTCTATCCCGCCGGAAAGCCTTGTCACTACTTCCTTGCCCTCGGATATTTCGGGTGTAGCGTCAAGTATCGGCTTTGCCATATCCAATACCGGCTTGATATTCGCCGCGGTGAGCGCTATCCCCGCAAGGGACATGAACGCGCCGGACACCATGCCGTACGCGGTATTGAACGCGTAGTAATCCGCTACCGACACGTTGCTTACCACCGCGAGATAATACATAACGAATGTTCCCGCAAGGCTTATAATAGTGGTAAATACCGAGTTGTATCTTATTAAAGTCGGCGGGTCGTACAGCAGCTTAGCCTCTTTTGAGTACAGGCTGCCCCATTTGGCGAACGCGCGCCGCTCCGCACCGGACAGCTTTATCTTCTGGACGCCGGTTATCAGCGCATAATCAAGACCGCTGACCTTAGCGCCGTGCTCCATCTGCTGCTTTGATATTTTCATCTGAGCCAATGCGCTTATCACCGAAAACAGCACCGTAACGATTATTATTATCAGCGCGGGAACCACCAGCGTCGGCGCAAACGCGAATATCTGCGCTATATACACCAGCGAGAACACCGAGGTAAGACCGGTAGAAAGCACCGTATCCACCAGCATGGAGCATATCATATTTATGTACTGCGTTCTTACCGACAGCTCGCCGGAGCTGTATTTTTTGAAAAACGACGCGGGTAGTGACATGACGCGCGCCATGGTCGCCGCCTGCACGGTAACGTCCATTTTCGTGCGTATCCTCGCCATAATAAGCGATTTTATCGTGCTTATCATCAGTGTGGATATTGACAGGCATATCATAAACACCGCTATAGACATAAGCAGCGTAAGATCCTTGTTATCCACTACCAGACCGAAAAGCAGCTGATTGAGCTTAGGCGTCAGCATACCTACAACGGTAGCGGCCAGCGTCACCGTTGCCGCTATCAGATAATCCGATACCGATAAGATACCGGCTATGTATTTTAGCAGGCTGCCTATACTTAACTTCTTTAGCGGGAACGGCTTGTAAAAGGCGACAGCGTCCTCCTCAAACAGCCCCTCGTTCTTTTTGGATATCTTGACGGTCTTACCGGTCGTGCGGTCGTAGTATGAATACCCCGACATACCGCTGGGTATCAATGCGGCAACGCTGCCGTCCGACTTCATCACCGCGAGCATAGCTCCGAACGCGTCCTTATACCACCCTTTTTCAAGGGTGACGTTTCTGCGCATGATACCGTGCGGCCGCATGAGATATTCAAGCTGCTCGTTGGTATCCTTTATCGTATCCGGTACGTCTTTTGATCTCGTTTTGATATGATAATAGCTTAGTATCTCGTCGATAGCGTCCTTAGCGCGGCTCTTATCGTCGGCGAACGCGTCGGATATATGCGTTCCGGTCACCGCGTCGGATATGCTTATAAACGCCTCCTCGAAGGTGCTGAGGTCTTTTTCCTTTCGCTGTTTTATCTGTTCATCGAACCAACCCATACAAACACCCCCTTATTCATTGGAAACGAGCCTGGTATAAAGCCCGTTCGCGGCGTACAGCTCTTCATGCGTGCCGCGTTCAACGACTTTTCCATTATCCAAAACGATTATCTCGTCGCAGTCGCGTATGGTGGAAAGTCTGTGTGCGACGACTATGCAGGTTATTCCCCTGTCCTTTATGGAGCGTACCACGTCGTACTCGGTCTTTGCGTCCAGCGCGCTGGTCGCCTCGTCCAGGATTATTATAGTGGGATCCTGGGCGAGCACGCGGGCTATCTCCATTCTCTGACGCTGACCGCCGGAGAAGTCCTTGCCGTTTTCGGTAATGACGTAATCATATCCGCCGTCGCGCTGCATTATGTCGGAATGTATCTGCGCGTCCTTTGCGGCGAGTATCATTTCAAAATCTTCAATGGAGCTGTCCCACATCTTTATATTGTTTCTTATAGAGTCCTCAAACAGGATTATATCCTGATCCACTACCGCCAAAGAGCCGGTAAACACGCTGCGGTCGATATCCTTTATCGGCTTGCCGTCAAAAAGTATCTCGCCGCTCCACGGCTGATACAGTCCGGAGATGAGCTTTGAAAGGGTGGATTTTCCACAGCCGGAGCCTCCCACGAAAGCAACGCGGCTGCCCGGCTTTAGGGTAAGGCTGAAATCCTCTATCAGCGGATCGTCAAGACGTGAATAGCCGAACGTAACGTTCTTTAATTCCACGGTGCCGCTTAGCTTGCTGTACTCCGCGTCGTCGGAGGCGGTATCGTCGTCCCTGTAGTTTACGTCGGTGGGATATTCCATAACGTCCTCGATACGCTCCATCTGGGTGCGCATCTCCTGTATGGTCTGACTTGCCGAGATAAGCGTCATGGCAGGCTCGGTAAAGGACGCTAAAAATCCCTGGAACGCCATTACCATACCTACGGTGAAATTGCCCTGTATAGTAAACAGCACGCCGAGTATCAGCACTATTGTATTGGTAAGCTGAGAAACAAGTCCCGGCACCATGCCGAGGTATTCGTTCAGCCTTTCGTATCTTACCTGCTGGGTGTTCACGCTCGCCTGATAGCCCGACCATTTTTCAAAATAGCCGTTCTCCGCGCCGCTGGACTTGATAGTTTCTATCATCTCTATACCCGCGACCGTCGCGCCTGCGAGCTTGCCCTCGTCGCGCATCTGGATACGGGTGATATTGACGCGCTTTTTAGAGATTATCTGCGACATTATAAGATTGAGCAATATAGAAGCCACACCGACTATCGTCAATATCCAGCTGTAGCGTATCATTACCACGAGATAGAATATCATCATCGCCGTATTCAGCACCAGCGGCGCAAAGGTATTTACAAGGCTGCTCGCTATGCCGGAATTAGTGCTTTGCCTTTGCTGGATATCCCCCGCCATTCGCTGGGAGAAAAACTCCATCGGCATGCGCAGTATCTTCCATAAAAACGACGTATCGCCCACTACCGCTAATTTTCCCTCTATCATTCGGTTGGATTTTGCGGTGACGTATGCGACGACGATCTGCGCCAGCGAAAATACCGCTAACAGCGCAAGGAACGGATAGAACCATTCTATATCCGTATGCGTCAAAAGTCTATCCAGAAATACCCGTGAAAACGCGGGCTGTATAATGCCGAGCAGCGACGTTATTATCGTAGTGATAACAGTAAACGCGATGGCTACTCCCGCGCCTATAAGGCGTTTTCTCGCAAAGGACATCACGCTTTTCGGCTTTCCGCCCGGCTCGAAATTCTCGGTCGGCTCGAACATCAGGCAGATACCGGTAAAGCTCTTATCAAAGGTTTCCATAGAAACGGTATAATTGCCTTTTGCCGGATCGTTAAGCACGGCTTTATCGCCCTTAAAGCCGCAAAGCACCACAAAGTGATTGAAATTCCAATGGACTATGCAGGGGAATTTTCCTTTTTCCTTGAGCTGCTCCGGCTCGTAGCGGTAGCCCTTTGCCGTCATTCCGTAGCTGCGGGCGGCCTTAAGTACGTTCTTAGCGCTGGAGCCGTCGCGGGACACGCCGCAGTCCGCGCGCACCTGCTCGAGCGGTATCCATTTTCCGTAATAGGCAAGGATCATGGTAAGCGCCGCCGCTCCGCATTCGAGCGCCTCCATCTGCATTACCACAGGCACCTTTGCCCAGCCTTTCGTTACCGGCGTATGCTGCTTTTTATCGAACATCATGCGCACCTCAATTAAACAAGAACATTATCGGAGAAATACTGTCGGTTATTATCTCCGCCTTATATGTGCCGCTGGGAAAAGAAGCGCCCAGCTTTATCGGGTATACCCATTCGCCCTCCATAAGGTCAAAAGCGTGCATGGTATACTCGTTGAACGTGTTTTTATCCACCGTGATAGGCTCCTCGGAGATCTCCTCTATCGGGTATTCCTTGTTGTCTATCCTTACGGGATCGTCAAGAGATACCCGTTCTATATCCCCCTCTTTGACAAAACAGAACGCTATCTCGTCCATACCCGCTTCCTGCGCCTGCGGTACGAGGTCTTGGAGCCCTTGCACCGACAAAACGACGCATTCGACCTTGGTCTCTATCTTGCCTACCGCGCCCCATACGATAAATCCTATCAGCAGGAGTATCACCGCGCCCAGCGTCAGCCAGATACCGGGACTGGTCACCCGTATGTAGTCGTTGAGCTGCTCCGGAGAGGAGACGCGCTCTATGCTCTTTTCTCTGAAAATATTGTTTGCCATTTATTTACCTCCGTTTTATCGTTACGGGGCAAGCCCGTTATTGAAGTCCGCGCGCTGTTATTTTGCCAAAGCGCCGGACGAAGTTCCTTTTTTTCCGTACCATATCAACGCAACTGCATATGCAGCGGTAAGCACTCCCGCTATCGTATAGCTTATCGCCCACGGTAAATTAAATCCGATAGCCGCGTTGAGGATAAAGCTGGATATCACGAACATATAGAACATACCCGGCAGCAACGCCATGATAAACGGCTTTTTATGCCGTATCATGTATATCGCTATCATGGCGAACGCGAACACCGCTATGGTCTGATTTGCCCATGCGAAATACCGCCAAAGTATATTGAATCCGCCGCTGTTCACCTTAGCGAACACCAGCACCGCCGCCGTTACCGCGAATATTATCAGCGACACGCCGAGCCTTTTTTTAGTCTTGGTCTGGTCTATTTTGAGCGCGTCGGAGATTATCAGCCTGAGCGAACGCAAAGCGGTATCGCCGGAGGTTATCGGCAGTACGATAATACCTATCACCGCTATTATGCCGCCGACTCCGCCGAGCAGGTTTTTGGCGATTATCCCCACCACTTCGGTAGCCTCGGTCTCGGCTCCGGCAAGTCCCAGCTTCATTACGCCCATAGCGGCAGCCGCCCATATCATGGCGATGAAGCCCTCGGCTATCATCATATTGTAAAAGGTCATGCGGCCTTCCTTTTCGCTGCGCATCGTGCGTGAAATAAGCGTCGCCTGCGTGGAATGAAAGCCGGATACTATTCCGCACGCTACGGTAACGAAGAACACCGGTATAAAGTTTAGCCCCTGCGGGTGAACGCCCAGTCCCGTCGTCCATATCTCGTCCAGCGGATAACCCTTTATCAAAAAGCCTATGAACACGCCTATCGCCGATATTATCAGCAGCAGTCCGAATATGGGATATACCTTTCCGATTATCTTATCTATAGGAAATAAAGTGGCTATGATATAATATACGAATATCGCGCCGTACACTATCCACACTATGGGATTTGTCACGCCGTTGTCCGCGCCGAGTATCTGCGTTACAAACAAATCGCCCGGGGTATAGATAAACACCGTGCCTACCAGCAGCATCAAAAGGCAGACGAACACGTTATAGATAGGATAAGCATACTTGCCGAGATACTTTCTTATAAGTCCCGGCATCTGCGCGCCGTCGTTTCGCACCGATATCATGCCGGACATATAATCGTGGAACGCTCCGCCTATCACGCAGCCTATCGGGATAGTCAAAAAGGCGATAGGTCCGAAAAGAATGCCCTGTATCGGACCGAGTATAGGCCCCGTTCCCGCGATGTTCAGCAATTGTATCAGCGAGTTTTTCCACTTTTTCATCGGAACATAGTCCACGCCGTCGTTGAGCCGCACCGCTGGAGTTTCGCGGTCGTCCGGCTTAAAGACCTTTTCGCAGAATTTGCCGTATACCGCTCCTCCCACGATAAGAAGCGCAAGTCCTATAAAGAATGTAACCATAAAATACCACTCCTTAAAAAATTTTTAGCCGCAAGCCCGAAATTCAAAGATATCACAGATCGTTTTCCAGATACGCTTGTAATCTTGTTTGCACGTTCTTTTCCAGATTGCGGTAGAAAAATTGATAATCGTATAAATGATATATGCCGTCGGTGAAAATATCCAATCCCGCGGGATAATCCGCAGGAGAAACGTCGGGGACCTTAAGCGCTCCTCTGCTGTCGTCGATATACGCTCCAGTAAGCGCGGGTATCTCGGTTTTTATATTGCCGTCGTAATCGGTAAAGCATGCGCCGAGGTTAAGCTCTTTATCGGCGGGAGTATTGTCCGTAGTCCAGTTCAGCGGGTTTATCGCAAGCGTTTTCGTTCCTTTAGGTATCATCAGAGAATCGTCGATATCCTCCGCCTCGCTGTTGAACGCAACGATAACGCCGGTATCGCTTTCACCCGAGGCAAATTTAAGCTGAGGATATTCTTCAAGCTCCTGCTCGGTGACGCGCCAGCCTATCGCATAGCACGCGACCAGCTGACTTTGCAGCTTCTCGTCGGTAAAGCGCTCTTTCAGCAGCCTTATGCACATATCCGCCCCTTGGGAAAAGCCCGCGAGTATTATCGGGCGGCCGTCGTTGAAATTGTCATAGTAATGATCAAACGACGCTTTTACGTCCTCAAAGGCGGTATCGAAATACTTATCCGCGCCGCTGTCTTCCATTTTGTAAACGTCCAGCGCCGCCTGACGGTAGTACGGCGCGAAAAAGCGGCATTCATCGTCGTATATGCCCTTTTCCATATTCGTAGCGCCGAGAAAGCTGGCTTTTGCGTCTTGGTCGGAAAGCGGCATGTTATGGATATCCTCCCCGCCCATATATACCGTCGGACAGATAAAAAATACGTCAGCGGGAAGATCAGTATCGCCGCTGCCGCAGTACGCCCAGTTTTCTTCGGCATGATAATCTACAGACGCGCTCTCACAGCCGCAGAATAAAACGGCTGCAAAAACCAGCAAAGCAATAAGTTTTACTCTTTTCATGCTCTTTCACGCTTTCTTAAAAATCATCCGTAAAACAACGTATAACTCAAATTAATTATATCATCTTTTTACATTTTTTTCAATGTTGCCGTTATGACTTTTAGGTAATGAAGATTGACTTTTACGAAATTGTTAAAATCGTCTATATCAGCGGAAGATAAAATTTACCTCAAAAGTCTGCATATTTCGCGCACGATTGCCTAAAAGTCATATTTTATTACCTAAACGTCAATAGTATGGGTTTGAAATGTCACTATAAAAGTGATATAATTAGCTTGGATTATTGCGTTTAGGCGATAACTGAAAATAACGAGCAACAAATGCGGTATCTTCCGTATTTGTCGCATATAAAAGCGCGTTTATACAGCGCGAAATCAAGAAAAGGAGAAAACCAATGAAGCTAAGAAACAGGATCATATCCGTAGTGACCTGCGCGGCAATGCTGCTTACTATGCTGCCGGCTCAGGTCTTTGCCGAGGAAGAGCCTGTCACGGTCACTATCTTTACGACCAATGACATCCACGGCACTATGGAAGGCGACGGCACCGTCGGCATCGTTCAGGCGGCCGCTATGAAAGCGTCTACCCCCAACGCATTGCTTGCGGACGCGGGCGACGCTACGCAGGGTGCGTCCTTTGCGACTATATCGCAGGGCGAGGACGTTATCCGCATGATGAACGCGGCAGGCTACGACGTTATGGCTGCCGGAAACCATGAATTCGACTACGGCACCGAGCAGCTGCTCAGCAACGCCGAAACCGCCGAGTTCCCGATAATCAGCGCAAACGTTAAGCTGAACGACGAGCTTATGCTTCCCCCGACCGCGATCGTTGAGCAGGCGGGAAAAACCATAGGATTTATCGGACTTACCACGGTAAACACTCTTACTACCGCAAACCCCGAAAAGCTCGCTGGCGTAAGCTTTTCCGATGAAGCGGCGGCCGCTAAGGAGCAGATAAAGGCGCTCGCAGACCAGACCGACGCTATCGTGCTTATCTGCCATCTCGGCGATAACGAGGCCGCGGTAAAATGCACCAGCAAGGACCTGCTGGACGCTCTGTCCGACAGCGAGCTTGCCGAGGTAGCCGCAGTTATAGACGGTCACAGCCACTCTGTAGAAGATGTGACGTATGAACGCGGCGGAGTTACCGTTCCGGTAGTGCAGACCGGCGTATATTCCTCCGGTATAGGCAAGCTGGAGCTTACCTTTGATAACGGCAAGGTTACCGCTGACGGCGACGTGCTCACCGCAGCCGAGGCAAGCGAGTATCAGCTTACCGACGCGGGCAAAGCGGCAGCCGAAAAGGTACAGAAAGCGCTTGACGATATAAAGGCCGAGCAGGAAAAGACTCTCGGCGAGGAACTCTGCTATAACAGAATTCCTCTCTGGGGCGGCTACATTTATTATGATTATGCCGAGCCGCGTATAGTAGAAACCAGCTACGGCGATTTTGTCACCGACGCATTTGCGGAATACGCAGCCGCATTCAACGAGCAGAACAAGCTTTCCCTGCCTGTTATCGCGGTAGAGAACGGCGGCGGCATCTCGGCGGCGCTTCCTATGGGCAAGGTGACCCGCGGCGATGTGCTGAACGCCTTTAACCACGGCAACATGGTGGAGGTGTACACCGTTACTCCCGCACAGCTCAAGACCGCACTGGAGGCGGGACTTACCATGACCGGACAGGACGAGACCGGACTTTTGATAAGAGAGCGCGTGAGCGGCAGCTTCTTACAGGTAAGCGGCTTTGAATACACCTATGACCCCTCCGGCGAATCCGGCAATAAAGTTAAAGAAATAAAGCTTGAAGACGGTACCGCGCTCAGCCTTACCGATACTTCCACCAAGCTGCTGCTTGCCACCAACAATTATGTAGGAGGCAGCTTTGCGGCGCTCGGCTGTGAAAAATTAGGCGAGCTCGGCGGCGAGGACCAGCTGATAAGTGACTATATACTTTCGTTTACCTCGGTCAGCTCACTGCTTAATTATCAGGTTTTAGGGAACCGTATAAAGATCTATAACGACAAAGCTCCCGACACCTATACCGTGAAGATACCGGTATACCTCCCCGACGGCAAGACCGTACAGCCCGGAGCAAAGGCTAATATCTGCGTGGACGGCGAACAGTCCCAGCCCGTAGCGACCGACGAGGACGGCAATATAGTTATGACCGTTCCGAGCGGCGCGCATACCTTTGTTCTTGTAGAATCCTCCGACAACATGCCGGTATACGTCAACAACTATTCCGGCTCCGGCACAGTTACCACTAAGCCGGGTTATTACAGCCTTTCCTTCAAGGCGGAAAAGCTGCCGGCGTTCGATCCCGAGGTAGAAAAGGATATCGACGAGGCGGTACAGTACCTCAGAGAGAAAGCCGTAGAATACAACGAATGGGTAGAGAACAATATAAATTATCTCGCCGATGAGAGAAAAGAAGGCTTCTATAACGACATAGAGCAGCTCCTTGACGTTGCCGAGCATGATCTTAGAAGTCTCGGAACTATCGACGAGATAGAGGAAAGAAAAGCATACTACGACAACAATATGCAGATCAACGAGTACAGTATCTATGTACAGAATCTGATCGAATTCTACTACATGGAGATCGACGATCTGGAGTTTGCTCCGGATGAAGTAAAGCAGGAAGCAAAGACCAGCGTAGCTAATGCGGCGCTGCAATACTCCGCTTATATAATAAACGACATGCTGAACGGCGTCGATCCCGCCGAAACGCTGGACAACATCAAGGTGTATGACTCCATTATGTATCTAGGCGCATGCGAGGCGTACATTGAAGATAATTACCTTTACTGCAAAGGCTACTTAGACCTCCTTCGCCATCATTCCGACGCGGATATCAACGAATACCGTGAAAAAATAGAGGAAATGTACAAAGAGGCAAAGGATATCCTCGCTAATTATACCGACGCCGAAGCTGCCGCAAACAGCATAAACAAGTACTTTAATGATTCCGACGCTTTTATTGACAGTATTCTTATGAGCGAATATACCAATCTGGTGAACGGCTTTATTCCCGACACATTTGACTGGATTGTAACGAATTACTCCGAAAAGCTTGCCGATATAAGCGATGAAGAGGTAAAGGCTATCCGCGACGAGTTTATTAAGGTCGCCGAAGAGTCGGTCGAGCCTATTAGAGAGGAAACTCAAAAAGATCAGCCGAGCAGCGATAATCTTAAAGCCATCGTAAACAAAGTTATAAGCAAATTCGACCAATCGGTGCTGGAAGTGTTCTACACCAATTCCAAAAACAAGCTGAGCGCTGCTGCTTCCGACGCAAAGGCAGCGCTTGAGGGTATGGAAGAGGAATACAATGTGGACCTTTCAGACTATATCGCAGACATTGATAAAGCACTTGAGGCGGGTATAGATTCGCTTAATACCGAATATCAGAAGCTTGCCGACGAAAATTACTCCATATCGCTGATTGAAGAAGAAGATGCGCCGTTTGACGTATCAGACGAAGCGATAGCAGAGGCATACGACAGATTAAACTCCGCCATCACTTCCGCTCAAGAACAGATATATACTGTACTTGATAGTGCTGCCGACGCTGCTACGAGCGAGCCTGAAAGCGAGCCCGAAAGCGAACCTGAGAGCCAGCCCGAAAGCGAACCCGAAAGCAAACCCGATGAAAATCCCGATACCGGTTATCCTATCGGCGGAGCGGTGCTCGTTACATTGATACTGTCTGGCTGCGCGGCTGCCGCAATGCCTATCAGTAAAAAGCTGAGAAGAGAAAAGAACGATAAATAACAGGATCTCTCAACGATAAAACATAAAATTATCCTCCCGAAATAAAACTTCGGGAGGATTTTTTGTTTGAATTTGTGTAAGAGGGAGCGTTTCGTTTGGGTGGAAATTTGTCTAATGTATCAATGCTCATATCCCGCAATCGTCGTAATCCTTCCATTTATCCCTATACATCTGTTCCTGGCGCGCTATTTTAGCGACGATGAACGCCACGCCGGCTATTATAAGCACCAGCGCGCCGATTATTGCGGGGATAGTATAGCTTTTGCCGCAGAGCTTATTATTTTCTTCCTTTTTGCACATTGTATTCATCCTTTCACTCTTTATTTTCAGTAGCGTATGCCCTGAGATATTCCTTATATATCTCGCTTTTCTTAAATGCCGAGGTAAGCGCCGCCTGCCTGCACGCCTCGGACGGCTTCATCCCGTCGGCGATAAGCGCGGCTGCCTTTTTCACGGCGTCTTCGAGAGTAGTTTCGCTTATCTCGGTATTTTGATAATTGCCCTGCACGACTATCACATATTCTCCGCGCGGGGTCTTATCCTTATATAACTCGTTCAGATTCGACAGGGTGGAGCGTATTACCTCCTCGTGCAGCTTGGTAAGCTCTCTGCACAACGACGCGGGACGGTCGCCCAGCGCCTCCAACAGATCGGCGAGCGTGTTTTTCAGCTTATGCGGCGCTTCGTAAAATATCAGCGTATGGGGCAGGTTTTTTATCTCGTTCAAATGCTTTTCGCGCTGCTTTTTTGTTACGCTTAAAAATCCCTCGAACGAAAAGCGCGAGGTGTCCAGTCCGCTGACGCTCAATGCGGTTATTACCGCCGACGGACCCGGCACGGCTTCTATTTCCACCCCATAGTCGCGGCACAGCTTTACCAATTGCTCGCCCGGGTCGGATATGCAGGGCATTCCCGCGTCGGTTATCACCGCGCAGCTTTCCCCGGAAAGTATCCGGTCTATGATAGCCTGCTCCCGCTGCTCTCCGGTAAATTTGTGATAGCTCACCATCGGCGTTTTTATGCCGAATTTAGCAAGCAGCACCGCGCTTACTCTCGTGTCCTCCGCCGCGATAAAATCCACCTCGGACAGCGTTTTCACCGCGCGCGGCGACATATCCGACATATTGCCTATCGGCGTACCAACAACATACAGTCTGCCGGTCATCAGCTTTCTTCCTTTATCATGTACATTTTCTTTATCGTATCGGTGTATTCCATATTTTCATTATATACCGCAAGCTGCGGCAATATCTCCATGCCCGGCTTTGCTCCGCGCTTTCCGCTTATCAAAAACAGCCATGGCTTTTCCCCCTCGCGCTTTACCACAAAGCGCAGCAGCTTAGGTTCTATCCCCGCCTGCCTCATGGCGCATATCACGTCCGACAGCCGTGAGGGTATATGACACAGCTTTAAGCTGCCGCCGTATTTTAACAGCGCCGCCGCCGCTTTGGCAACGTCGTTTATATCGCACAAAAGCTCGGTTCGTGCCGCCGCCTGGGCGGGGCTGAGCCTTACTCCGCCGCTGTCCTTTTTATAGTACGGCGGATTTACCGTGACTATATCGCAGCTTTCCCTCGGAACTATACTGCCGTTTATCTCTTTTATATCCGAAAGCACGGGTATTACCCTGTCGCTCAGCTTGTTTGCTTCAACGCTTTTTTGAAAAAGCATTATCGCTTCTTCGTTTATATCCAGACCGTAAATTTTCATCGGCGGCCTTTCCCGGCAGAACAGCAGCGGTATTATCCCGCAGCCGGTGCAAAGGTCGCAGACGGTGTGAGAGGGCAGCACAGCGGCGAAATCCGCCAGCAAAAACGCGTCGGTGCCGAACCTGTGATCGCCGGACACGAACATTTCCAGTTTCCCCAGGCAAAAGCTTTCGATATTCTCCACGCTTTCCTCCTTATGCCCTTGATTCCGACGGAGGAGCAAGCGATATATCCTCGCCCTCCTCGGAGCTGTTGTACAGCAGCGTTTCCGCGCCCCTGACGTAGATATTTATGCCGTTTTCTCTGCCGACCAATACGCTCAGTCCGTCGCTGCCGACCGATCTTTCACTCACTACAAAGCAATCGTCCGGGATAAGGCTTTCATCGGATATATACATTACTTCACAGTTTTGATTGAAGTATTGAAGATTCATCGCCAGCATTTCACTTGTCTTATATACCGCGACCACCGGCCGGCTGTCGCCGCGGGAACCGTCTTCTATATACTCGCTCACCGCCGCGGACAGTTCGGCGCTCTGTGCGGTAAGCTCCGCGGTATACGGTATCACCGCCGCCGAGATATATATCGCGCTGTACGCCACCAGTCCGGTACAGATACAGGTGACTATGCTGCCCGCGTATTTTTTCGCGCAGCATACCACCGAGGTCATCACGGCATAGGCGGTAAGTATCAGGCAGACCGGATATATTATAGAATCCTCGGTAAACGGCTCATATGCGGGCGTTCCTATCCTAAGCGCGCTTATATCTCCGCAGACTACCGACACCGGGTCGGAAAATACCGCGGTCGAAAACACGCACAGCGCCGCCGCCAATACCGCGCTTACCCCTCCGGTCACGGCTATGGACATCATCAGTCTTCCGTAGCTTATCCTGTATTCGATAAGATGTATAAACAGCATAAATACTGCCGGAGCGGCGGTAAACGCCGATACCGAGGAGGATATAACGGTCGCGCCTCCGTCGGGGTATGTGCTCATCGAGATGAACGCGTCGCCGAGCGTCAGCAGTATTATCATCAAGGTGCAGAGCATTCCGCCTGCGGCATACACTCCGGTATACATCTTTTCCGGAGATTTTTTACGCCTCAGACAGTTGAATAATGCGTACATGCCCAGCGCGCAGGACGCGGGTACAAGTCCCCAGGACGCCACCGACAGGTGGTACAGTCTGCCCGCAAGCAGCGAAACGAAGCCCGCCGGGTCGGATAATATCGCCGAAAACGAGCTTATCACCGTGCCGTAAAGGCCGCCGTTCGCGCCGCCCGGCACCGAAAAATCCAATATAAAGGTTATCACAAAATCCGCCGCGAACAGCAGCAGATACACTACCGTGTAGACGGATATATATATGCCGTCCCGGCCGGTCAGCTTTTTTTGCAGCAGCAATGTTATCAATACCGCCGGGAACAATACAAAGCAGGAGGGGCTGAAGTAATACGCCGCTGCGGTAAATATTGCCGCAGCCGCCGAAACATAGCCCCTTCGCAGCTTTCCGCGCCCGCTTTCGTCGCGAAGCACGAACAACATTATCAGCCAGATCATCACCGAGGAAAATCCGTCCGGCAGCAAAAGGTGCGCGTGTATCATAAGCGTCGGGAATATCCCGCTCACCGCGGCCGCCAATACCCTTAGGGATATTTTGCTTACTCCCAGATGAATAGACAGCCGATACGCTATTACCGGAATAAACGAATATATAACGGAATTTGTAAGCAAAAACAGTTTATACTGCATACCGGGATCGGGACAGAGCAGCATAGACGGCAGGTATATAAGCCCGTGCAGCAACCCTCCCGCTCCGTTTATCGCAGGCATGGAGGAAAACCAATCCCTGCCCATAAGCAGCGCGGCCGCGGCGGGACCGGTATATTCCCGCTCCAGCGACATATTCTGCAAAAACAGTACCACGACACAGTTTATCAATAAAAATATAAGGAAGATAAGCAGGCAGACGGATCTGTCGCTTAAGCTGCCGCAATGCTCTTTTATTCTTTTCAGACGGTTTCCCCTCCTTTCCCGAAAATCGGTATTTGTACTTTTACATTCCCAGCCAGCCGTTCAACATTCTGAACAGCACCGACATTACAAAGAATATGCACAGCGGGTAAGCTATCGCGTTGAACAGGCTGGGTCTGCCCTCGACGTATATCCTCATATCCGCCTCTTCTTTTGATAGTGAATCCCGCTTTATTCGCGCGATACGTTTTATCGTGGTGCGCAGATACAGGATATTAAAGAACAGCAGCATACACACCATCAGCACGACTATCCCCGCGCACATTATCATGACGATAGTCTGCGCTCCGTCGACCGACACGTCGGGCGAGGTGCTGAGCGTGCCGGCGATAAGCAGCCTCAGCTCGTACACCATCGCTATCGCAATGGTAATAAGCGTGCCAAACAGGTTCATGTGCCTATAAAAACAATGGAACGGCGAAAACAAAAACGCTGCGAAATTCGGCTTTACTATTTTATTGTGCAGCACTATATCCAAAAATACCGGAAGATAGTACATAGCATTTTTCCCGACATACTGGGCTATATCGTCGCCGTTCACGCCGTTTCTCTCCGGTATGCGGCCGGACATTTTTTCGACGTGCTTATCTACCGCCGCTTTGAAATCCTCATAGTTTTCGTGACGTCTTATCTCTTCTTCTATGCTGAATTCCTCAAACTCGTCTTCGGAGTCGTTTTCTTCTTCGGCGTTTTCCGCGTCCTCAGCCTCCATATTTGCCTGTTCGATATTCAAAAAATGCTCGCGCAGCTTATCTTTCCTGCTTTGCCATTCAAACTCGCCGTGCTGCTCTGAAAACAGACATTTACCCTCTTTTAAGTAGCATTCGCGGTGATAAGGTGCTCCGCACTCCGGGCATACCACTATATCGCTGTCCTCAGCGAACGGCTCGCTGCAGATGGGGCATTTTTCATCTATAAAATTCTCGTGCATTTGTTATTCCTCTTAAAATTAAAAACAACAGATCGATCTGTCTTTGCCTAAAATCGTTTCCAAAACGATAAAGTCGCTCTGCGATAATTGTACCACATATCGCCGCACATGTCAATATTGAGGGAACAACGCAACATATAAAACAATACCCGCCTTTCGACGGGTATTGTTCTATGCTTTGGATAAAGCCTGTTCTATATCTGCGATTATATCCTTTTTATCTTCGATGCCTATGCTTAGTCTTACCGTGCCTTCGGTTATGCCCGCGTCGGCGAGCTGTTTTGCTGAAAGCTGGCTGTGAGTGGTGGAGGCGGGATGTATCACCTGGCTCCTTACATCGCCGACATTCGCTACTATCTGAAGCAGTTTAAGATTATCCATGAAGTTTATACCCGCCTGCTTGCCTCCCGCAAGCTCGAAGGTGAACACGCCGCCGCAGCCCTTGGGCGTGTACTTTTTCGCCAGCTCATGATACGGGCTTGACGGCAAAGCGGGGTAGTTTACCTTCGCGGCCTTGGGATGATTTTCAAGAAACTGCGCCACGGCAAGCGCGTTTTCACAATGCCTTTGCATACGCAGCGATAGTGTTTGTATACCGGTAAGGCAGCTCATCGCGTTAAAGGGGGCAAGGCACGCGCCGAGGTCTCTCATTATAAGCGCGCGCAGTCTGGAGATGAATGCCGCTTCGCCCAAGTCGGCGAACACCACTCCGTGGTAGGATACGTCCGGCTCGTTGAACAACGGGAAACGCGGATTGTCCTTGAATTTGAATTTTCCGCTGTCTACCACTACTCCCGCCATGACCTGACCGTGTCCGCTTAAAAATTTTGTTGCGGAGTGTATTACAAAGTCCGCGCCCCATTCTATCGGGCGGCAGAGGTAAGGGGTGGTAAAGGTGCTGTCCGCCATGAACGGTATGCCGTGCTTATGCGCTATATCCGCTATCTTGGCCAAGTCGGACATGTTGGCGTTGGGATTGCCTATCACCTCGGTGAAGAACAGCCGCGTTTTGTCGGTCACCGCGTTTTCCCACGCGTCGAGATCGTCGGGATCCACAAACGTCACCTTGACTCCCATTCTTTTAAGAGTGATACCGAGCAGATTTATCGCGCCGCCGTAAATATTTATAGAAGATACCACCTCGTCGCCCTCCACGCAAAGGTTGGCTATCACATTGAAGATAGCCGCGTGTCCGGAGGAGAACGACAGCGCCGCATATCCGCCGTCCAGCGCCGCTACCCTGCGCTCAAACATTTCGGAGGTGGGATTTTGCAGCCGGGAATAGATATTCCCCGGTTCTTTAAGTTCAAATAATTCTCTGGCGTGCGCCGCGCTGTGAAAAACATAAGCGTTAGTCTGGTAAAGCGGCGGCGTCACCGACATGGTGGCCTCGTCCGTCTCATAGCCCGCATGCACCGCGAGCGTATCTATGCCGTAGTTGTTATTGTCCATAATTTTCTTCCTTTCCTGCTGATGGATATTTCTTTATTATTGTATCACAAATCAAGGAAAATGTCTATAGGTGGGAATTAAGGTGTGGATGGGAAAAGGCAAAATCCGAGTGCGTTTCGGTTTGAATGCGACGAATGTAAACCCCCTAAAAAATAATTTGACCTTCGGTAGACTCATAATGAGCCTTCCGAAGGTTTTTAGGTTATTTAGTTGTTTATGTATTCTGTTAATATGAAAAATCGGGTTATTTCCTCTTAAAAAAGGATAGCATTTACTGCGTCGATCAGCGTCATATCATTTTCAAGCAATACTGTATGACACCCGGCTGATTCTCCGGCTTTCATATCAGTCACGGAATCTCCAATCATCCAGCTTTGTGACAGATCAATGTTGTATTTTTCCGCTGCTTGAAAAATAAGACCCGGCTTAGGCTTGCGACAGTCACACTCGAATTTATATTCCGGTCTTTCACCCGGAAATCCTTTATCCGGATGGTGAGGACATATAAATATATCATCAATATATGCGCCTTGTTGACCGAGCAGCGTCTCCATCTTCCTGTGTATTTCATACAACTCTTCCCATGTGACGTCGCCTCTGGCGATCACCGGTTGATTCGTAATTACGATCACCAGATAACCGCTGCGGTTTATTCGACGTATAGCCTCAGCGACACCGTCGATCAGTTCAAAGTCATCTATATTACGCAGAAAGCCTATGTATTTATTTATAGTTCCATCCCTGTCCAAAAAGACAGCCTTTTGTTTGCAGCTGAGATTCCTGCTTTTAACAAAGCCTGTTTGTATGTCTTTCTCTACTTCACGTATTCGTTCGGGTGTACCCATATCCTTCACATACTCAGGAGAACGGTAAGCATATATCTTTCCCGACGGTATCAACGGTTTGAGAAGCTCCCTGTCCAGATCTGTCTTTTTTGCTTCTCTTAAATTTTCGATCACACGCAAAGACAATACATGAATTCCCGCGTTGACGCAATTTGAATACCATCCGCGCTCGTCCTCTTTAGTAAGCCAATCAAGTACGCAGCCGTTTTCATCTGTGATAATGATACCGCTGTCATAAGGGTGATCGTTCGGATGAGCGAGAAGTGTAACATCAGCGTTATGGGCTTTGTGAAAATCCATCAAGCGGTGAAAATCAACGTCAAAGATCATATCACCGTTCAAAAGCAGAAAATCATCTTTAATTTTTCCATTCAGATAATACAGCGCACCTGCTGTGCCAAGAGGAACATCCTCACGGATATACTCTATATTAACGCCGAATCTGCTTCCGTCACCGAAATGATTGCAGATCTGATCTGCCATATATCCAACGGTGATGATAATATCTGTAATGCCTTGTTTTGCCAAGCATTCAATTTCATGCTCTAACACCGGTTTTCCTGCTATCGGCAGAAGAGGCTTAGGGATAGTGCTGTTCAATGACGCTATCCGCGTACCCTTGCCGCCCGCCATAATGACTGCGGTCATATTACTCATGCCCCCAGAACTGACACTCCAAAGCCGCACAGATAACGTGATAAATAGTGGAATGGATATCCTGTATGTCCTCTGTGATTTGGGAATCGGCAATAATGGTAAGATCAAATATGTCTTTCATCTTTCCTCCGTCACGACCTGTCAGACCTATGGTCTTGACGCCCATTGCTTTTGCAGCATCCGCGGCGTAAAGGATATTTTTAGAATTTCCGGAAGTGCTTATACCGAGGAACACATCTCCCGCACGTCCGTAACTTATTACCTGCTGAGCAAATATGTATTCTCCGCCTACATCGTTTATCATAGCGGTAACCAATGACGTATGAGCACCAAGGTCTATTGCCGGCAGTCCGCCCTGAAGCTTGTCCTTAAGCTCGTCTATAAGCATCGCATCCTTTATATCATCGGTCAGCGGGCGCTGAAGTCTGAATGATTTTACCAGTTCTCCGACAATATGACCGGCATCCGCATTGCTGCCGCCGTTGCCGCATATAAGGAGTTTGCCGCCGTTCTTGAAAGAATCCTCCATGATCTCCACAGCTTGACGGATATTCGATTCCAATGGCGCTATGAATTTATGCTGTGCTCTGTATTTATCAAACAATTCTTCTGTACTTTTTTTCATGCTTCCCAAACCTTTCTTTTGTCCGGATCGTATATCTCCGGAGTGTAATATAATATCCTGCTGCCTCCGTTATCAAAATCGAACGGGATCTCCATCAGATCTTCGAGAGCCTTTCGTACTGCTCCCTGCTTGTTTTGCGGAACATAGAACAACAGGAATCCGCCTCCGCCGGCGCCTAAAAGCTTCCCTCCGAGTGCTCCTGCGGATACAGCTTTCTGGTAATGCGCATCAATAGCGGGATTGGATACTTTTCCGTTGATTTCACGTTTTAAGTTCCACTCATAATCCAACATCGCTCCAAAATCGTCGATGCGTTTTTCTATTAACGCCTTTTCAGCGTCATCTACCAAGTCTTTCATTTTCAGGAGCTGACTGTTTTTCTTATCAATATTTTTCTCCTGCTCCACCTGAATATCTGAGGAAAAGCGTGAGATACCCGTAAAGAACAGCATCAAGTTATCGCTTAGCGCTTGTTTAGTATCATTATCTACGATCACAGGCAGTACTTCATAACCTTCCTGATTAAATACTATCTTATTCAGACCGCCAAATGACGCGGCTATCTGATCCTGTACTCCGCCGCTTTCTTTGCATAGTACTCGTTCAAGATAGATAGCTTCGTCCGCAAGACGACGCTTGTCCACGTATTTTCCTTTAAGAGCATAGAATGCCGAGAGCAGTCCCACCGCAAAGGAACTGCTTGTTCCAAGTCCTGTCCGAGCCGGAAGATCAGCATCATAAAGTATGTTTAACTCGTGCATATCCAAAAATTTCATGGCTTCCCTGACCGCAGGATGCTGGATCTCCTCTATACTTATCGTGCGTTCCGTCCTGGAATAGGAAATGTAATTGGAATAATCAAAGAAAGGCGGAAGATGCCGCACCGTTAAATAACAGTATTTGTCTATGCTGGTGGATAAAACTTGTCCGCCGTATTTCTCATAAAATCCCGGAAAATCTGTTCCGCCCCCAAAAAAAGAGATTCGGAACGGTGTCTGTGTAATAACCATATCATTTACCCTCACTTAATTTATCTGGTTAAGAATTGTTCTCCATTTCCTATGCGCATCCTCCAATAATCGAGAAGATCACGCATGGTTTGTTCATATGGTATGATCGGCTCCCAGCCGGAATGCTTTTTGAACTTAGTGCAATCCGGTACCTGAAGATCTGCATCTATTGGACGCAGGCGTTCCGGATCAACTTCTATTCGGATCTCATCTTTCTTTGGAGAGAATGCCAGCAGCGTATTTAGCGTATCTTCCACAGTACAGGTGTAACTGCCGCCTATATTGTAATACTCACCGGGAATGGGATCTATCGTTACAAGCATATAATATGCTCTTACCGCGTCACGTACATCGGCGTATGTCCTCAGAGATTTGAGATTACCTACTTTTACAACAGGTTCTATAAGCCCTGCCTCGATCATGGCTATCTGTTTTGCAAATGTAGATTCATGAAACACATCTCCGCGCCGCGGACCCGTATGGGTGAACATACGCGTTGTCATTACTTTCATATTATACGCTTCTGCATAATACCGCCCCAAAAGATCGGTACCTACTTTAGAGATAGCATACGGCGACGCCGGATGAAACGGACATTCCTCATGAATACCTGTTGCAGGCTTCTTTTCCGGCGGTATCTTACCGAATACTTCCGAAGATGCACACACATGAATTACAGGGTCGATACCTACCACACGCACCGCTTCCAATAAACGGCAGGTACCAAGTATGTTCGTGTTCAGCGTATCTATCGGCGAATCGAAACTTGTCAGCGGATAACTTTGCGCCGCCAAATGAAATATATAGTCCGGTTTTACTTTTTCTATTAAATGTATGAGCGATACTGTGTCATTCAGATCGGCATATTCAAAATATACACGGTCTTTATTGTTTACTCTCTCGATCAAATGTGATACATTATCTAACGGACTCCTCCATCTGCACGCTCCGTATATATCCCAATCTGTTTCTTCCAATAAATAGTCTGCTAAATGCGAACCTACCATTCCCGTTATACCGGTTATTAACGCTTTCATTTGTATTCCTCCTTGAAATAAAATTTTATCGACCGTAAAGATTCCTATAACGCTGGATCAGTCCTTCTCGCAGTCCGATTTTTGGCGTCCAGCCTAAACGACCTATCTTTGTGCAATCCAGCTTTTCCCGCTGTGCTCCCTCGGGTTTTGATAAATCATGCTCTATCTCTCCGCAATATCCGCTTATTTCTTTCATAAGCTCCGCAAGATGAGAGATCGTATCCATTTCCGACGCACCGATATTTATATAAGGTTCGGAAAAATCGCTGTTTATCAAGATATCTATAGCGCTTGCAAGATCATAAACGTGCAGAAATTCTCTTTTTACACGGCCGGTACCCCAAATAGTAACGGTTTTCGCACCATCTGCAACAGCTTGATAAAAACGTTCCATCATTGACGGCAATACCGATGACATATCGGGTTTGTACCCTTCTCCGTCCCCATAAAGATTTGGAAGCAGAACAGATGTATATCTAAGTCCCATACTCAAATTGTAGTATTCACAAAGTTTCATGCCGGCAGCCTTTGCCATACCGTATGGTTCTGTAGCTTTTTGGACATTTCCGTTAAAGATCATATCCTCTGTGAGCGGACCTTTCAGCCCCTCAGCATAAACACAACTTGCTCCAATATTAATTAGTCTTTCGACTCCGTTTTCAGCCGCCGCAGTAATGGAGTTGGCGCATATCAGCAAGTTATCCCTGTAATATTCCAGTGGTGAAGCCATATAGCTTGCTACGCCGCCGTGTTTTGCCGCCGAAAGGATCATAACATCAGGTTTCGTCTTGCGCAAATAATTACTGATCTGACTATGATCCCGCAGATCGACCTCCGCCGAGGATGTCGACGTCAGTTCTACGTCTTTGTCTTTATAATATCTGCGTATTGCACTTCCGACCAATCCGTTTTTTCCTGCTAAATATATCTTCATTCCGACATCACCTCCAAATGATCTTTTCCCGTATGTTTTATACTCAAGTCATTTCCTCCTTATTTATCTTTTCTCAAACTTTGTTCAACAGCTCGCAAAGTCTTATAATTTTCTCTCTTTCCAAACTCGGATAGTTGCCCGTATAAAGGCCATAGAAATGAATAAAATCCGCGTTTTTCAGTAAGGAAGGGTCAAATTCAGGCATACGACATCTAACAAAAGGCTGCCGAGCCAAATTTCCTCCGCCGGCTGTACCCCTTCTAAATTCCACGTTTTCCGATCTCAATAGTTCCGTCAGTACGTCAAACTGTTTACGGTCGGGATGACGCAGAAGAATAATAAACGCATAATTGACCTGACCTTCCATCTTAAAATCCGTATAATACTTTTCGGGATCAAGATTTTCAATAAAAAGCTTAAAATTCTCTACCCGTCTTTTGTTGTTTTCGTCCAATCGCTTCAACTGATTCAACCCGATAACGGCATTCAATTCGGTACTGCGCATATTATAACCGGGTACCGCAAAAAGAAATTCCGGACGCAGCTCCGAATATTTCTTTGCATACTCCTGCTTCATGCTCTCGTCTGTTAATTCTCTTATCATACCGTGACTGCGGAACATACGGCACATCTGATAAAATCTATCGTCATTTGTGCATATTACTCCTCCTTCTATCGTACTCATATGATGAGCATAGTAAAATGAAAAGTTAGACGCAAGACCAAACGATCCGCATTTCTTTCCGCCCATTGTTGTACCGTGAGATTCGCAGACATCTTCGATCAAAGGGATACCGCGTTTTTCAAGCTCTGTCAGCAAACCGAGAGTCAGACCGTTAAGGCCCAAAACATGGGTAAGAAATACTGCTCGCGTTTTATCTGTGATATGTGACAGTATCTCATTTTCGTCCATGGAAAGGGTACTGATATTAACATCCGCAAAAACCGGCGTAAGCCCTGCCGCAAGCACAGACGAAATGTCGCTGCTCCATGCTATAGGCGGAACTATTACTTCTCCCTCTCCGTAAAGCTCTTTAAGTACCGCCATGGTTATGTAATTCGCCGACGCTCCGGAATTAACGAACAAGCTGTGTTTAACTCCCAGCCAACTGCTCCAGGCATCCTCAAATTCCCGTACTTTTGATCCGTTGGTAAATCGATCTGATGTGCGGATAAAATCGATAAGCTTCTCTTTATCCTCTTGGGATATGTTGTTGCTCATTAAAGGAAGGTTAAGCATACAGCCTGCCTCCCCTCTGTTTTAAGGATCGGCTTGGCGGTAATATTATGACATCCGGAAGATGTCTAATACCCCCCCACCCCAATCATTTTCAACACCAACGTCATACAAGCTGATCAGTAAAGTATCTTCCAAATACTTGAAACTATGTACCGTATTAGTTTCTATGGCGAAAAAATCTCCTGACGAAAAAGTTTTGTTCTGTTGTTCCCCGTCTAATGATAATGTAACCTCGCAAGAACCGCTGATTATATAGAACGCTTCTCTGTTTTTCTTGTGATAATGCCCACCCCGAACGGTATTACCCTTTGAAAATATAACATTAACTTGACGCCAACCGTCATGCACCAGTTGTGCTAAGCTTCCCCGTTCATCCTCATGTATAAAATCGGGATGCATAATCTTATACATTACAAGTCCTCCTTTTGCTGCACAATATTCTTCAAATACCACTCATACTCCCGTTTTAAGCCTTCAGACAATGTTACTTTCGGACTCCAACCCATGGCAATAATTTTTTGGCTATCCAACAGACGACGCGGCATACCGTCGGGCTTTGTGGTGTCATAGTATATTTGGCCTTCATATCCAACCGTTTTGCGAATTTCCTCTGCTAATTCCCGAATTGACATTGTGAAACCCATTCCTATGTTGATGGTCCCTATTTCATCATAATGTTCCATGATCAACATGCAGGCGTCCGCTGCGTCATCAATGTGCATAAACTCCCGTTCTGCACTTCCGGTCCCCCATATCTCCACACGATTTTTGCCGGTTGTTTTTGCCTGATGAAACCTCTTGAGCAATGCCGGTATCACATGGTTGCCTTCATCAAAGCTATCGTTTTCACCATAAACATTTGCAGGAATACAGCTTACGAAATTATCGCCATATTGTCGTTTATAATAATCACACAAACGCACGCCTGCGATTTTTGCTATAGCATATCCCTCGTTTGTAGGTTCAGGCAAGCCTGTCAGCAAGTATTCCTCTTTTACGGGCTGAGCCGCTTCTCTCGGATATATACAGGACGAACCAAGATAAAGCAGTTTTTTTACACCTGTTTCATGTGCAGCTTTGAGAACATTGCAAGTGATCAGCAGATTTTCCATGGCAAAATCCGCCATGTATGCATTGTTCACGTCGATGCCGCCTACTTTAGCCGCTGCAACGAAAACATATTCTGGTTTTTCGTCTTCAAAGAACTTTTTAGTTGCAGCTCCATCTGTCAGATCAAGCTCGGTATGTGTCCGGGTGAGGATATTGTCAAAACCGTTCCGTTCCAATGCGCGCATTATAGCGGAACCAAACAACCCGCTGTGACCGGCCACATAAATTTTTGAATCTTTTTTCATGTGTGATACCACCCTTACTATAATAAATTTAGAAGTTAGATCCATAACAAGCCGTTATGGTCTTAATACACTTATACAATGTATAATGACAGGCAAACTCATAGTATATCCTCCTTTTTTAATCAAAAATCCCAACAGGTATAAACCGTTTTGTAAGGCAAATAAAGACTTTTTGCCCTCCAAAATTATATAAGTTTCATTACTTCCGCAGTCTTGCGGGCGATTTTCTCGCTGCCTTCTTTTGAAAAATGGACTCGATCACGATGGATCTCGCTAAACATAAGCGAATAAAGATCATTGACTTTCAGTTTATATTTTTCGGCGATCTTTTTTGCGATTTGATTGCGCTTTATTATTTCGTTATTGATTTTTTCATCCAGTTCAGATAAGTTACTCTGTTTAACAATAGAAGTAGTTAGTGCGATCGTCAAATCGGGAATATATCTCAAAACATAAGTAACCAATTTTTCATACGCTTTTTCAAACTCATCAATGGAATCGCTTTGAATTGCATTTCCAAATCCGTCAATGCCGTGTACGCCGATTTGAATCTGCGCTTTGTACTGACGGTACTCCTCATAGGAAAAGAATAGATCAAGCGTTTTATAAAACTTATCGTCAGAAATATTTGTAGTTGTCGCAAAAAAGTCTACCGGCTTTTTTGTTAACTGCGCAAGCGGCCCTCTGTACTCACGAGCAACCGAATCACCTATCAGCAGTATCCTGTCGGTGCGTTTTTCATTTGCATAGTCAAACCAGAAATTAAGCCATTCAACGTATTCTCTGCCTTTAATTATACCCCCCCCGCATTATTTTGGGGTTCCGCAGCAGACTGCATATTGGAAGCAGCGGCTTTTTCTTTAGCGTCTTTCTCGTTGATATCTATAACTGCTTCCTCTTTGAAATTTCTAACATCATATTTATTTTTTCTTACATATTGTTGAAATAAATTCATTCTATTCTTGTCGGAAGTAACAAACACTTCCCATCTATCACTATACAAAGCGGCAATTGTCGGAAAATAACTTTGGCTTGCAATAATAACTTTTCCAAGGGCCATTAACTGAATATCCCTGTAACTTTCTTCTCCTTTATTTGAATCCACAAAAAACAACTTATCTTTTTCGATCTTATCAATTCCCAACTGCTCTAAATTTAATTTACACCATTTTATGTCATCTGAGAAAATAAAGATTTTTTTGTTTAGATAATCATCGATTTTCATTACCGATTGAATGGTTGATTTATAATATTCATTATCAACAGACACACCGGCTGTAACATAATCTCCTCGTCTTACATGCATGACAATAGCGTCACATGACGTCATTTCATCAGCTAAACTAATTAGTTGTTCGCTTTCAAAAGGTGGAAATGCTATAAAATCACTCAACTTAAAATCATAATATTGCTTTAAGGTTTCTATTCTTAACAATAAATTGTAATACATGTGCGGGCTTTTGAATTCAATAAAATCTTTTTTGTTTTCCCCACATAAATAACACGGAGCTCCTTTAGCGTTTTTTTCATATCTTACATAATTAAAACTCTGTGTCATGTAAGTATATTTTTCTGATAATTTCAAATAGATTTTTTTGAACAATTGATTGCCATATTCTCGTATTGGCGTCAGTCTGGGTGATAGCTTCGAAGTTAATAAACTCATCGGTTCTTTAGCAAATTTATCGACCTCAAATCCGTTGAATGCAGAACACTTAGTCGTATCATAAATAACTTTTTTATGCGCATACTTTTCAATAATTTTTCCCATTACAAAATTGCACAGCTGATCGCCTAATCCTGCTTCTATATTAACTGTCACTATGTCAGGATCTAATAATTCCGTAAGATCCATAATTGGAATAAAGTCATTAATATCAGCAGGATCTTTGTTATCGCCTATAACAAATACAAACCTCTCATTTTTCAATAAGTCGCAATAATTTATAAAATACAAGCTTTCAACAAGCTCCTGCTTACTGTTAAATCTTAGATATGTCGGCTTGTTGCCATCTTTATTTCTTGCCTTTTCAACATAATAGTCATAGCTGTATGTCAATGCGTCGGCGCTGTCTATAGAACAGATATAGCCGTCGGCGATAATTTTCTTATAATCAAGCTCTTTCGCATTAAATTCAAATTTCCTTATAGGCGTTTCGGAATTTGGATTCAACACGAGCCAGCAGTTATTTACCAAGGGCACATACACGTCACCATTATCTTCCGTAAATTCTTTTACAGATATATACGGATACTCTTTAAGAAAAGCTATATTTTTCTCTTTGAATTTTCTTGCAGAGTTCACAGAAATACAATCGCTGTTGCTTAAAATATTAGAAACGATTTTTTTGTATTCTGCTGCATTTTCGCAATTGCTGCATAGCAAATAAACCGCAATAATATCGTTCAGCTCCAGCTTAAAATAACGGGTGTAAAGCTCGACCAGTTCAATATCAGCGGTAATTTTTTTACTTTGCACATCAACTGCGTATTCTGCAAGACGATATTTATTTTCAACATCAAGAAATTGTCTGAGCTTTATTATATTATCAAAAAATTCACAAGTACCTGACTGAAGTTTGCTCAGCTTATCTACGTTGAGCATATTATCGTCAATATACTTCAAATGCTCCGCATTGTGAGAAATTATATCTTTTGATAGTCTTGAAAGCAAAGTCTTGAAAAAGTCGCTTGTATATCCGTAAAAATGCGGTTTATATGCGTCTGTGTTTTTATTGACGATGATATCGTAGATCTCTTCAGCAACAGCCTTAGCCGAATCCGCGCTCATCTGGATATAAGGAAACCAACATTCAACATATTTCGGCGGGATGTTATTACAATGTTCATTTACAACTAAGCAATGTGTTCTTTCGATAAAATAATTGTCTATCCGCTCCATCATCCCAACAAATTGTCCGGATAACTTTTCAAACACTCCGACGTCATGGTCGCTCATATAAAAACGCGAGCAATTTGAACGGATAAGAATAATATGATCCGGATCGTACTCTTTCAAGACGATATCAATAAATCTGTCATAATAATACTTCCAGTTGAACGAGCCTGTGAAAGGAAACGTTCTTCTTGTGAACCCGCCCTCGCTGTTTTTTATGGCGTTTCTTATTTCTTCGGTAGTATATTCGGAATAAACCATGTCTGCTTTTTCCAGAACAGGAAGTTCTATGCTGGAATTCATATAAATCAGATATTCTGATGTGTTGCTCAATCTAACCTCTTTGCTTCTGGGTTGAATATTGTAATTATCGGAAAAATTCTTTGGATCGTGCGACAATACCTTATCTAAATTTTTTCTTATATTAAGCAGTTCGTGTGGCTTCAAATCAGGCATATCGGAGTATTTCTGATATGCCTGATCAAACGTGCCTGTCATTGCTAAGGGGCTGCAGCCATTAATCATACTTTCAGTCAATATGCCCATATTATTTAATTTTTTACTAACCGAATCAAGAAAACTGCCTATAATTTGTATTCTGTTTTTGTGACACGACATATATCTACTCTCCTTTAATAGTATTAAGATATATTCCCCGTTATTTATATTGCTGCAAAATCATTTCAAATCCTGCGAGCAATATAAAATATAAAAGGAAATAAATCACATCATATCTATAAGTTTACCATGCTTTTCATATCGGCTGGTTCTGAAGATTCGATTTTCTTCGTCCACAAACACAACCTTCGGAGGATTATTTTTTATTTCCTCCGGACTCATATCCGCATATGACATGATTATAACAAAGTCGCCTTTCTGACCGCAGCGTGCAGCCGCTCCGTTAAGACAAATAACACCGCTTCCGCGTTCTCCGGCAATCACATAAGTTTCGATCCTGCTACCGCTATTAATATTCACTATATGAACATGCTCATATTCCACTATTCCTGAAGCATCCATAAGGTCTTCATCAATAGTGATACTCCCTACATAATTAAGCTCTGCCTGTGTAATAACGGCACGGTGAATCTTGCTTTTTAATACAGAAATATTCATTTCTCTTCCTCCATTTATTTTGTTTTTTTATTTCAACACCATATATGATATGGTGCGAATAAACCATAATACATCCGGGTTATAACCCTACATTATTGTTTAATGTCTCAGATGTTATTCTAAAACAGCTTATACTATATAGAAGCCGTTTTTCTAATATCATCTAATTTCCCTTCAAGAGTTTGTACTTTCTCTTGCATTGTTTTGACCAAATTTTTTTCTTTTCGAATATCATGTGGTATCCACGTGGTATCAATATATATAATGTCTCCATCGTCAACTTTACGAGAATACTTAAACGGTTTGTCATGAGTTATTGATTTTGTTTCGTTAAATACTATCTCGCCATTGACAATAAGCTTTTGAAAATCCATTTTTATAGGGATCCTGCTATTATCTGCATATTTAACATCCATCGTTCTTAAGAAAATATCAAATCTCCCGCTTTTTTTACAACGAAATATAATACTTATTGAGCCGGAACTTGACTGAATTATATAGCCGTTCCCATTTTTATTGAACCAAGTCGGTGAAGAAATTGACGCATTTGTATCTGATACTTTTATAAGCTCAATTCTGTTATCATCAGAATCAGAATTTTTTATATCTATTCTTCCGGTAATATAAAAATCTATCAACTCGTGAAAACGTAGTGATGACCGACTTGTGCTGTAGTTTGGCTCGTCTTTATTATACTTAGCTGCGGTATTTTTTATAAAATCCGCCGGTAATGAGGGGGTTGCTTTAGGCGATGAAATATCTTCAATTATATTACATATTGCAAGTGCCGCAAAAACGTTTCGCATCGGAAAATACGACCTTTTCTTAGAATCGTCGGAAATATAATTATATACTTCTTCGTTGTAATAAAGCAAAAATGTATTTTTCATTTCATTACTGTGAAAAGCGTCGCTTAACAATTGCTCAGGCAGCTTTGAGTCAAACTTTTTGACCTTAGCCATTTGAACAGCTTTTACATCTGTTTTTATACAACTGTTGTTTTGAACATCAACATAAGGAAAAGCTTTATTAACCGTTTTTACATTTTGAATTGTAGAGTCCTTAAATCCGCGATTACTGTCAAATTTAAAGTCAAGCAGCTTACTACAATAACGATCCAATATTATAGCGTAAAGTGCACTCATATCATCTTTGTCCCGTGAAACATACAGCTTCAACTTTTGCAAATCTGAGTCTAAAAGCGGAGATAAATAAAAAACATTTGAATAGTAATTTTCCACAGTCATCTTTCCAAAATGACTTCTGTTTCCTGTTTCACGCCATAAAATATTTGCTAAATTTTGAGGGTCTATAGATGCTCTTCCAAACGATTTGAATTTATCTCTGATTTCGCTGAAAGTTTTTTCAAATATGGTTTTTATAGATTCTCTGTATTTTTCAATATCATCAAAGCGATACTGCAAACCGAAATTTATTAGTTTTTCTATGAAAAATGTTTCATTTTTACACCAATACACACGATCTCTTACGCATTCTCCTCCAAAGCCCGAGAAACTGTATTTAGGTTTTTTATAACGAAACATATGAAAATGATTTTCCTTATGAAAACATGCTTGCATATACCAAGAAATATTAAGAGCATCTTCCAAACTGTAATTATCCGCTTCTGCAGAAAAAGTTTGATTGTTCAAACCAAAACCAAAATATTTAGAAATCTGTGAGGCGATTTCATAATCTTCAGTATGAGTATGTAAGCCGTCATTTAAGGATTTAACAAACATTTTATTCAAATCCACGCCTGAATTTAATGCTAACGCAAATACTACTCTGGAGTCGAATCCGCCCGTTAATTCAAATTTTATATCTTCGCCGTTTTCCGCAAGACTTTTTATTATTCCTATCCATTTTCTGTACCAATTATCAAGTATTGATATTCCCTCTTCAGAGTCAAGCTCAACGGTGTTTTCTTTATAGTCTACACAATACCAGTCAATAGATTTATCTGAAATATTTAATTCAACAACTGCGCTGCGATCCAAAAGTGATATCTCATTTACCATGGTTTCGGAATAAACATAAGAGCTCAGATTGGATGTAAGCATAAAATTCGCATAATTTCGATTAAAAGTTATTTTTCGGGATGCCTTTATATAATCAATAAGATATATAAACGAATTGCTTAAGGCAAAATAACTCTCATCTTTGTATAAATACAAACCGTAAGAACCAATAAAATCTTGTTTTATTGTGATTTTATTGCCGTCACGTTTTATATACATATATGCTCCGCTGCCATTTGGCTCAGCACCTGCAAGCGATTCAAATTTATCGGTTATCACATTATTAATAACGCAGAAACCGTATAGTTTGCTCGTTACATTCTGCATATTGTCAGAATCAATTACAAAAAATGCCTCGTTCGGATCAAAATTCCTAGTATTGACATTTTCATTTGTTGATCCTTTATTCAAAAAATTCATTTCAACCACCTCTATACTATCACTTTCGTGGCTTTTGCCGCGATTAGTTTCTTTTAATATAAATTCCTATTCGTCCGGCGATTCGCTTTATCATTATTTACAGAGTACACAAAAATTTCAGATCCTCCGACGTTATTATATAAGTAAATTTGTTTCCCTTATATTCACCTGTACTATATTTTATATTGTTTTTCTCAAGGACTGCCAGCATCTCTTTTATTGTCTGCTTTTCGCCGGGGCGGTTTGAATCATCCATAAAAATTACAAAGCTATCCTCAAGGCAACTCGGTAAAACGCGCAGAATATCTACACGGGCATATATTTTCGCATAACCTCCGAACGGTCCATCAATTGAAATAAGATCGAATTTTTTGCCTTTTAATGCCTCTTCAAATCCCTCGTAAGCATAAACTTCGGTGTCGTTCTTATAAACCGATTTATCAGTCAGCGGTAACAACTGAATGCGTATATTATCCGGAAGGTGATTAGCTTGCTTGTAAAAGTCTATCCACTTCTCGTCGTGCTCCACAACGGTATGAGATATGCTCTTATTTTTAGCGGCATACTGAGAAATCATATTCGTTGTCTGTCCCAAACCAAGTTCCAAAATACTATGCGGACGAAACTCGTCCAATGTTCGGTAGAGGGCGTACAGGAAAGGATATCCCGCTGCCCATCTGCCGGGTGAAAACTTTTTGTTCTCCAACCAATCTGAACGAGCTATTGTGCTGTTAAAGACCTCTGCCCAAACTATCTCGCCGGAGTTTCTGCTGGCGTCATTGCTGAGCCTCATGATTTCTTTCGCGTTTTTCAAGAGCATTTGTATCTGTTCTTGTTGTTCTTTTTGCAACGCGTCCATATGCTCCACAATTTGTTTTAATTCGGATACCTGCTCGGTAAGCTCGGATATTAACCGTTTATCTGTTGTTTCCATTGGCAAATTCCCTATTTAATAATTAAATTTTTGTGTATGAAAGTACAAGCAAACGCTGCCCTCGGCCCCCACACAGCCGTTCTACTTTTTATGTTGTTCCAGAGCTGCGATTTTTTTTGCCTGCTCTGCAACTTTAGTTTCAAGGGTTTTTCTTTCTTTTCTGTTCCACGTTAATTTTTCGATAACTTCTTTTTCCGTTCGAATTTCGGTGTCGGAAACCTTTATTTTTCTGTCGGGGCTGCTGAGCTCAGCAACTTTTTGGCTTAGGGCTTTTAGCTTGTAATCAAAGTAAGCGGTACAGCCATCATGATCTTGTGCTTCGGAAATATTGATAAATTGACTGTATTCCGATTTATTATCATAAAAATTCTTACCATAATCCCTTATATCAAGGTTTTCAAACCACTCTTCTCGCAGCTTATCAAACAGCATGATCGCCTGTTCCTGAGGGAGCGTATTGAAATTCCATAAACAGCTGTGCAAAGCATAATTAACAAACGACCTTCTGTATCTGTCATATACTCCCATATTGACAAGCTCACCGCGAACCTTGTTTAACGCGTAGTAGAAGCATTGCCATGAGAGATATCGGGTAGATGAAAGAGAATCGGGATTGTTTCTCCTCTGATTGTACAGGCTTTCTTTCACAATAGTTATTGAATCAGCCTTAAAAAGAGAAGCAAACACGAAATACATATCATTTGTCGTTCTCTGTTCTTGGAACAAAAGTCCGTTATCAAGTACGAAATCTTTTCTGTAAAGCTTATCCCATGCCCATCCCATAAAGACTTTGAATTCATTGCCGTTAATTTCGGAAATATTGAAAACATCCTCTTTGGGGAGCATTTCGGGTCTTATCGAAAATGTGCAGGGTTTTCTTTCACGAGTCTGATAGTCAAATAGGCTTGATGCAAATATGCAAATATCTGCATTTCGGCTTGTGATCGCCGTATATGTCTTTTTAAGCAGATCACGCTCAACGTAATCGTCCGCGTCGGGAAAATAAAGATACTCGCCGTTAGCCGCCGCGATCCCTTTATTTCTCGCCACTCCTGCTCCGCCGTTTTCCTGGTCAATAATGACAACACGATCATCAAGAAGAGCATATTCCGTTAAAATCTCCAACGAATTATCCGTTGAGCCGTCATTTACACAGATAAGCTCTATATCATCAAGCGTCTGATCCAAAAAGCTGTCAAGGCACTCACACAAATACTTGCCTACATTGTAAACCGGAAGGATAACAGATACCTTAACACCGCCGTTTCTCTTTATTGAATAGAAATAATCCTCCGGATCGCGTATAATATAATTCAGCTCATTCCACTGCCGGTCTGTAAACGCGCTTTTATCAAGTCCGTTGGCGTTTTTTTCTTCGATGAATATATCGTGAATATAATTTATATATTCCTGTTTTGCATTTATATCAATATCAGATAATAAGGACATATAAGCATCGTATTTTCTTTCCTGATAAGAGGATAAGAATCTTTCCTTGGCGACAGGCTTAGCGTCAAGATAATCAAGAATATGAGCATATTCCGACTGTATGCTTTTGCATTTATTAACATAAGATGCTTTATCAGTTTTAACGCATCTGTTAAAGTAAAAAGGCTTATCGATAAACATACATTTTTCAGCTTCTGCAAACACCTTGAATATAAACACGCTGTCGGCAGGAAGTGCATCGGCATCTTCGGTATACCGAATTAGTCTTTTCTTCAAAAACAATGTACGATAAACGGCGCTTAATCCGTTTTTGCCGTATTTTAAGCAATGTGTGTAAATGTAAGGATGAATAACTCTGTTATAATCACTTGATCCATCGCACAGCTTTACATCTCGATTTCTAGATATCGCAAAATTGCTGAAATCTGACATAACAAAATCCAGATCGTTCTTAACAGCCCGACTGTAAAGTGTTTCAAGCATACCGGGAAGAATATAGTCTTTTGCATTTATTATGGTGACATATTCACCTGAAGCCATGTCTATTCCCAGATTAACAGTCCGACCGTAATCTTTATCCGATTTATCAATAACCTTAACGCTCGATTCAACAGCGGCAATTTCTTTTAACACATCAAGAGAATTATCGGTTGAACCGTAATTTATGCATATAACTTCGACATCGCCCAATGTCTGCCCGATTATACTATTTATGCATTTTCTGACATAGCTTTCCGCATTATAAACAGGAACAATGACTGAAACTTTAGCTTTGTCTTTAGATCCTTTGCAGTTAATACGCTCTTTTATTAAACTTTTTTCAACCGTATTCCTAACAACCGGCATACTTCTAAACGCATTCTCATCAAATCTACTGCCATAGACATATATGTATTCTTCCTCGTCAAGACGGATGATTTCGCTGTATTCGGCGTACCAGGATCTGACAGAATAGTCGCTATAAGTATTTTTTATAAAATCAATATCCGACGAAATATTCTCGAAGAAACGCTTAGTAGGTTCAAATACAATATGAAAACGCTTATCCGATATTGCTTTGAATTCATCAAGTATGCATCTTATTTCTCCTTGATAAACATCTGCTTTGACCTTGCTTTCTTCGTCACGGATCAACTCTGAAACAGCCTTATAGGACTCAAAACGTTCCAGGAAGCGTTTTGTGCATTGTTCGGAAAAAACATTATCCTTTTCTGATACACTAAAAACAAGCTCTTCATTAAGGAAAAGCGTTTTCTCGGCATTTAACAAAGCATTTACACACGGGAGCCAATCAAAGGAATAATCAAAATTGCCGAAATGAAAATTAATTTCATCCGAATAATCTTTGCGCAGCATAACTCCGGAAAGCGTCATATTAATTTTAAGGAATAAATCGCTGTTGTATCTGAAATTAATAAGTTTTCCGGTTTTATCAACGGCAACATCGGACATTTCTTTAATTCCGGTATTGAGTCTGTAACTTGTTTTTACGATATCAGCACCGATTTTTTCAGCGCTGCTGTACATAGTTTTAAGCGCATTGGGATTGAGATACTCATCGGGCTCGATGAAAATATAATACTTACCAAAGACATATTCAAGAGCCTTGTTCCTCGCTTCTCCGCTGCTTAATCTTTCTGCTGTGTCGATCATTAAAATGCGGCTGTCATTAACCGCATATTTTTTTATAATGTCAACAGAACTGTCATCAGAGCAGTTATTTACACATATAATTTCCAACTTCGTAAAAGTCTGACGCAATATACTCTCAATACACTTTTTTATTGTCGAAGCATTATTATTAAAAGTAACTATAACAGAAACCTGAATTTTCTTACTCAAGTCATCATCAACGAATTTGTCCGGATCCTCGATCATTCGTTCTATCTTATCCCATTCGTTATCATTAAAAAGGCTTCTGTCCAGCTCATTATTATCCATAGCCTGCCGATATTCGTCAGCAAAATGCCTTGCGAAATCGTGTTTGTATATATTATTTATTCTGTTGTAATTAAAAAGATAATTTCTGAATCTTGAAATATGATATATCCCAATAAATTTTTCAAAAATATATCGGTTCTGTTCAAGAATAGTCCTCACATGGCTGTATTCATCCTTCATGCACCATACCTTAGTAGGACTCATAACCGAGGAATTCGGATTGTCGCGTCTGTTCATATAATACGGATTGTTACAGAACATTGCTCTTTTTGCGAAAATAAATGTCTGAAACCAAAAACCGTTATCTTGAAAAGAGGCTCCGGGAGTTTCGTTGTGCCTTATTCCATGCTGCTCAAGAAAACTTCTCTTATATATACCGCTCCATGTGTTGAGGGTATATCTGAAACAATCAGGATGATTGCCGGGTGTCATAACAAAGTTATAATTTTTGTCATCACCGGCAATTTTGTTGTACATTAACACAAACTGTCCAAATTCATCATGAGTAAACCTGTTGAAATCAGCCTTGATAAAGTCGAGATCGTTTTCAACTGCGATATTATACAGATCTCCGAACATATTTACATCAACAAAATCATCGGGCTCGATTATGCCGATATACTCGCCTTTAGCCTTATCAATGCCGTAATTCATAGCCATGCCGTAACCGCCGTTTTCCTTATCGATGATTAAAATGCGGTCGTCCTCGGCGGCATACTCCTTGATTATCTCAAGGCAGTTATCTGTCGAACCGTCGTTCACAACAATAATTTCGATATCGTCAAGCGTCTGATTAACAGCGCTGTCAAGACATATCCTCATATACTGTTCCACGTTATATGTAGGTATAATTATAGAAACCTTGGGTGCGGCGTTTTTGTCTATCTCTTTTCTTTCGGATATTATTTGACGCATTTCATCGTATAAGTCCTGATTGACAAAAAGCTCCCGCGGCGATGAGGCGATATCCAGAGCATCGAAAAATTTGCGCTTCAGACTTTGGCGGATAAGATCGCGAAAATGCTCGCGATAATTATGCATATTCCATATTGAAAAATCGATCGCCCAGTTCACAAAGCTCTTTTTATATTCTTTATAGATCTTATGGTCGATAAGATAATTCTTCAGAGCAAGCAGCGCGTCATAGAAATTATGCCACAAATATTCGATATCCTTGGAAAGAGTTTTTGTGTGATTTACTCTTTGATGCACAAGGATCCTATCCAATGTTGTGATCTTATCCGCGGCGGTATAAGCCGATAATGTAAACAGCATATCGTTGCAGGAAAGCACGCTCTGAAATTCAAGTTTATTCTCCATAACAAACGAACGCTTGTACAGCTTATCCCAGGCTGTACAGCTTGTCATGGTAAAGATCACATCTGCGCAGTCGCGGCGGGAAAAAGGACGCTGCTCCGGCATAACTTCGAGCTTGAGCGTCCACGGGCATTCGTGAAACTGCTTTGACGGTTCGTCAAACTGATCACATCTGAAAGCGCATATCTCGGAATCCGTATCTTTAATAACTGTATACGCCGCTTCCAGCATATCCGGCTCGAAAAAGTCGTCTGCGTCAAGGAATGAAAGATATTCTCCTTCCGCAAGCTCTATACCGGCATTTCGGCTTTCGCCCGCGTTTGAATGTTCTTTATCAATAACAATAATCCTATCGTCGCGCGACTCATATTCCTTGAGGATATCAGCGGTGCTGTCTGTAGAACCGTCGTTTACGCAAATTATCTGTATCTCCCCAAGCGTCTGGCCGCATACGCTGTCAAGGCATTGACGAATGTACTTTTCCCCGTTATATACGGGTATAATAACGGAGACCCTGACCTCGCTCATTATCCTTTGCAAACGCTTATATTCATGATCGTACAAAAAATAGGACGGCGCGTTATTCAGAATATCCAGCTTTTCAAAATATTCTTCCCTGCATTTTTGCTTTATTTCTCTGCTAAACTTCTTATCCAGCGTGTCGATATTCCATAAGCTGAAATTCAGCGCCCAGTTTACAAAGCTGTGTCTGAAAATATCATATACTCCGTCGGTAATAAGCTGCTCCTTTAACGCCATAAGCGCAAGGTAAAAGTTGTCGCACGACAATTCACGCGTTACGGATAAAGTATTGTATGCGTTTATCCTCCTGTGGGCAAACAGCGTATCCATTACATAAATGCTTTTTGCTTTAGAATAAAGGTAAAATACAAAAAACATATCGTTGGAGGTCCGTATCTCCTGAAAACGAGCATTGTTTTCTTCTACAAAATCTCTCCTGAACAGCTTGTCCCACGCCCAGCCGCAGCCTATATTGAATATCCTGTCAGGTATGTCCATAGCGCCGAACGGATTGATATCCGGCAGTACGTCCTCTTTCACGCTGTAATCGCAAGGTATAAACTTATGCTCTTGTTCATCATAGAAATCAGACTTAAACACAACGATATCCGCGTCCTCGACTTTTGCGGCATAGTACGCCTTTTTCAGCATATCGGGTTCAAAAAAATCATCTGAGTCCAAAACAGACAGATACTCGCCCTTAGCCGCCGGCAAGCCTTTGTTGCGTGCCGCTCCCGCGCCGGCGTGCTCCTGCCGGATTATCTGTATCCTGCTGTCCTTTAGCCGATATTCTTCAAGTATTTGAGGCGATCGATCCGTTGAGCCGTCATCGACGCAAATAATTTCAATATTATTGAGCGTTTGTCCGATAACGCTTTCCAGGCACTGCTTCAAATATGCTTCCACATTATATACGGCAATTATGACAGATACCATCGGCGAATTATTCGCGGCCGACCCTGACATATTTGTATTGGCAGATTTATCATTCATAACTTATACCTCTCTATAATTATTTGAATTTTCAATCTCTCTTGAAAATGTCTTTTGTATACACCTTTTCAGCTACGTCGTCCAGACAGTTGTCATATCTGTTTGCGATTATTATATCGCAGACTCGCTTGAATTTTGAAATATCGTTTATTATCGGAGTACCCTCAAATACAGCATTGTCGCTGATCGTAGGTTCATAAATAACCAGCTTTGCTCCCGCCGCTTTAAGGCGTCTCATAATGCCCTGAACCGAGCTGTGACGAAAATTGTCGCTGTTGCTCTTCATTATAAGTCTGAATATTCCTACGGTTGGCGGCCGATCGGACGGCGCTTTGTTATATCCCGACTTTTCAAGTATACGTTGAGCGATAAAATCTTTCCTCGTTCGGTTGCTCTCAACTATTGCTCCGATAAGATTTTCCGGAACATCATGATAATTTGCAAGCAATTGCTTGGTATCTTTCGGCAGGCAATACCCGCCGTATCCAAAGCTGGGATTATTATAAAAATCCCCTATTCTCGGATCAAGGCAGACTCCCGATATTATCTGTCTGCTGTCAAGGCCTTTCATTTCCGCATAAGTGTCCAGCTCGTTGAAATAGCTCACTCTAAGCGCAAGGTATGTATTTGCAAATAATTTTACAGCTTCCGCTTCTGCCGAGCCCATATGAAGGACAGGTATATTTTCTTTTATCGCGCCTTCCTGCATAAGCTCCGAATAAATTTTGGCCGCTTTGACAAGATCCTGATTTGTAATATCATAACCGATGATTATTCTCGACGGATAAAGATTATCATATAAAGCTTTGGATTCTCTCAGAAATTCAGGGCTGAACATTATTTTTTCATATCCCGTTTTTTCCTTTAGCTGCTTTGTATATCCGACAGGAATTGTAGATTTGATGATTATAACGGCGTTTTTATTGCAGCTCAATATTTTTTCTGCCGTGTCTTCAATGCACGATGTATCAAAATAATTTTTCTCAGGATCATAATTCGTCGGGACTGCAACAATGATCATCTCTGCATCGGAATAAGCCGCGTCAGCATCAACTGTCGCAATCAGATTTAATTCCTTTTCCCGAAAATATGCTTCAATTTCTTTATCTGCAATAGGGGATCTTCTGTTGTTGACCATGTCAACTTTATCCTTGACAACATCAACCGCGATAACTTCATTCTTCTGGGCAAGCAATGTAGCAATTGACAGTCCCACATATCCAAGTCCCACAACAACAGTTTTCATATATCTTTCCTTTCAACGATTCGTTATATCGATATACATTTCGTTACATTTTTTCTTTAATAATATAATCCATTGTCCTTTTTATCCCCTCTTCAAAGGGTATTTCGGATCTAAACCCCGTATCTTTTTCTGTAGCTGAGCAGTCAAAGCATTCTAACGGAAGATTCACACCGGTAAACGGTACATCTCCAAAAAGAAATTCTTTGTGCGGCGCAACAGTTGATTTTATCTTCAAAAGAAATTCTTTGAGCGGTTTAGCGTCCGAACTGCCTATAAGATAATGGTAAAACGGCTTTCCGTTCTCGCCGATCAGACGAAACGCCCTCGCCACATCTGTTATATATACAAAATCATAATTCTGAGTCCCTGATGTAAATTCAAGAGGTTCATCGGCAAGTATTTTTCGCAAAGTAGAATTTATCAGTCTAGGTGAATTTTCTCCCGCGCCATAAGCGTTGGTAATTTCAGCCCATACCGTTTCTATTCCGATTTGAGCGCCTTTTATCATACATAATGCTCTGGCAGCAAGCTTTGCCGCACCGTATGTATAATTTATACCGGGCTTGTTTCCTTGTTCGGTAACCGCATAATAGGTCTCATACTCCATTATGCTGCCCGCTCCGACAAAGCGTTTACAGCCTATTTCTTCGGCTTGTTGAAGAGCGTCTATTGTCCACCCGGTATTTTTGATCTGAACAGAAGCGTCACCTCTTGTTTTTCCGTTCATTCCGAACCATGCTAAGTGGTAATACAGGTCAGGCTTAAGGTCTGAAAGTCTTTTTGCCACGGCGGACATATTATTCATATCAAATTGGATAAAAACGATTTTATCATCAACGGGAATATTGTTATTGTACAAATCAAGAGCAATGACCTCGATGCCGTTATTTACGAGCTCCTGCACCAAGGCGCTTCCCACAAATCCGTTCGCACCGGTAACGATCGCTCTTTTCATCTGCTCAGTCCTCCCAAAATTCCCCTATCTGCCTTTCCATGCAGATATTGACGTCCTCGCCGGACAGCCATGCTTTCGTCCACTCGACCGTCTTTGTTATCGCGGTTTCAAGAGCCCAATGCGGCTTCCAACCGAAAGTGGTTTTTAACTTTGAACAGTCCAGCTTCAGAAAATTAGCCTCGTGCGGGCCGCCGTCCGATTTATTTATCCACTTCAGTCCGCCGCCCCACTGCCTTACAAAAATGTCCACCAGCGCGCCGGTCTGAAAGCAATCCGCGTCGTCAGGCCCGACGTTGTAATACCCCGCGTAATTGCCGTCCTC
>CANRII010000002.1 GCA_947630685.1 uncultured Ruminiclostridium sp.
GTCTATGCCGTCAACCACTCTGTCGACCATGTATCCGGTCTGTGACGGCACCGGATCACCCCACCAGTCGTACTGATAACCCTCATAAGGCTCATCAGCAACTATCGAGGTGGTCAGCATCGTGACTGCCATCAGCGACGCTGCCGCTGCACCGAGAATTTTTTTCTTGGTTGGCACTAAAATCATCCTTTCTGATAAATTTGGCTGAGCCTTAATCTTTAAGACCGCTGTGCGCCATAGTCTCCATAACGCTGCTCTGGCAGAATATGAACACTATCATTGGCGGCAGCATCGTGATAACCACCGCCGCGGCGGCAACGCCCGCACGGGCGATACCGGCAGCGCCGATCTGCTGCATTACGGTCGGTATCGGTTTTAATGCCTCGTTATATATGAACGAATAGCCGGTGATCTGCCATGCGCCCTGGAAAGCGAATATCAGCAGCGTCAGCCACGCGGGCTTTACGTTCGGCATAACTACCTGCCAGCATATCCTGATATGGTTAGCGCCGTCCAGCTTCGCAGCTTCTATCATGCTGTCGGGAAGCTGTCCCATGAACTGCCTCATCAGGAACAGACCCATCGGGGTAGCTATGTACGGGAGTATGATCGCAAAGTAGGTATCGATCATGCCCATTGTTGCCATTACCATGTACTGCATTATATAAAGTACGGTAGAGGTGAACAGCAGCGCGATCTCTATGATCTTGTTGAACGCTTTTACTCCGGGGAATTTCGCCTTTGACAGCGCGTATGCGGCGGATGAGGAGAACAGCAGCTGCGCCACCGTTACTACCACCGATACAAATACGGAGTTGAATACGTATCTTGAGAACGGCACCCACATGTTGGATGCGGTCGCAAGCAGATCAGTAAAGTTCTGATCGGTTATGTTTGTGACATACAGTCTAGGCGGGAACAGGAACAATTCCTCGACCGGCTTAAGAGCCTGTATGATCGACAGATAGATAGGAAACAGCATAAACAGTCCGACAAGGGTGAGCAATACGAATATCGCAATGTCGCCGCCCAGAGAACCGCCGTATCTTTTCCTTCTCTTTTTAGTTATTTTCATAACTACCTTCCTTTCTCAGAGAAAAAATCATATCGTGATCCTCCGGTTAGTCAAGATACTTGCTGAGTATCTTTTTAATACCCCAGTTTGCAAGCATCATCACGGCGAACAGGATAAAGCATATCGCCGCCGAATAACCCATCTCATAACGTATCGAACCGAAGTCGTATGCGTGCGTCATTATCGTATGCGCCGCATAGTCGGTACTCGGGAATGCCGTAAGGAAACGTCCTACGTCGCCGGCGGTGAATGAAGATACTATCTGCATTACCGCTGCGAACAGCAGCTGCGGTCCCATTGCCGGCACCGTTACCAGCAAGAGCTGCTGGGTACGGTTCTTTATGCCCTCTATAGCGCCTGCCTCGTATCTGTCCTTCGGTATACCCTGAAGTCCCGCACGAAGCGCAAGGAATCCGGCGCCCAGCGCCATCCAGAGCTGAACTATGATGACAACGCCGAGTATGTAGTTAGCGTCGGTCAGCCATTGGCGTGCGCTGTTGATTATGCCGAGATCCAGCAGGTAAGAGTTTGCTATACCGTAGGTATCGCCTGAGAATATCAGCTGCCATGTGGTATAGATGTTACCCGCAAGAGTAGGAGCGTAGAACACGAACGTGAATATCGTCTTGAGCGCTCTGGGCATTTCGTTTATCAGCCACGCGAGCAAAAAGCACAATATATAGCTCAGCGGGCCGGTGATTATCGCAAATACCAGGGTGTTCTGTATCGCCTTAAGGAATACCTCGTCCTCCAGTATCAGCGAATAGAAGTTGTCTAATCCGACAAACTGCGGAAACTGTACCATATTAAAGTTGGTAAATCCTATCGGGAGCGATATGACGACCGGTAATATGGTGAATATTGTAAAGAGTATGAAGAACGGCGCGAGCAGTAAGTATACGCTGGCGTTTCTTCTCATCTCACGCAATGTATATCTGACCTTGCTGTCTTCGATATACCGCGTTTTTTCTTTGTTAGCCAAACCTATAACCTCCTCTTTATTTCTCGTAGCAAGAACAAATTATTTCGCTCCCGCAAGCTCTTGATATTTCCTTACAATTTCCGATTTGATCTGGTCATTGTAGCTCATCAGCGTGTATCTGGGTTCGTCTGCGTCGTTTACGACCATTCTGAACGCGTTATTGATATGTCTTGTTACGGCGTAGGAGGACGGTATGATCGGTATTTCCTTGAGCTGACTCATCTGCTCGTTTATCTTGTTGTATTCCTCGGTAGACCAGGGCAGCTGAGAAAGTGCCGCAAGGTTAGCCGTATCGAAACGTCCCATCGGACCCATAAGCGCTTCTATCTGCTTGCCGTAGTCGGTCTGTACCTCGTCGCTGGTAAACCACTTGATGAAGTCCCAAGCCGCCGACTGGTTGGACACCTTATTAAAGATGACCGCACCGGCGCTGACGGAGTTAGCCGCGTGGCTGACGGAGCCGTCCGGCTGTCTTGTTCCGGGTACTACCGTGAAGTCCCACAAACCCTTGATCTCGGGGGCTGCAACGGAAAGCTGATTGTAGAAGGTGTAGTTCTGGATAAGCAACGGCATCTCGCCGGTCCTGAAACGTGAGAACGCGTCGTAAGTCTGATCGAAGCTGAATACCGTGTAGTATTTAGTCCACTGCTCGAATACTTCGATAGCGTCGTTCTCCATGAAGTTGGTGAGCTTTAAGTTCTTGATATCCTCGGTGGTAATATTCTCATAATCGGTGCTGTAAAGGTCGTCCGCATAGATCGAAAGTCCTTTCTGGAGCATCAGCAGTATGAAAGTATTGCCCGCGTCGAATATGTTGGAGGATATGTTCTGCGGAAGTATCAGACCTACGTCCAGATACTTTCTTTGCAGAGTCGGCAGCATGGTGGTAAGATCGTCCCATGTCTCCGGCGGCTCGTCAAAGCCTAACTCGTCAAGTACGTCGGTACGATAGAACATCATCGGGAAGGTCTGCGATACCGGCAGTCCGTAAACGCCGAGGTTGTTTCCGTCGTAGTACTCGTATATCTTCATTACGTCGGTCGCGAAGCGCGAGGAAACTACCTGTTCATAATCCTTGAACTGGGTAATATCCACCAGCAGACCTCTCGCGGCAAGCTGTATCGGGAAGTCGCCGCCGATAAACAGCGCGATCTCAGGTCCCTTGCCCGCTAAGGTAGCCTCCAGTATGGAGCCCTGTACGAGGTTTATGGACGCCTCCACTCCGTCGTGGGTGTTGTTGAAGTCATTGTCCACCAGATTCTTTACAACGGTCGCCTGGTCGCGTGCGAGCGATACCCATACGTTGAGCGAGGTAGCGCTGCGGTCGGACATCGAGGTGTAATCCTCAAAGAACGAACCGATGAACGAATTGAAGCCGAACAGGAACTCGCTGAAGAAGTTGCCGCTTACCGGTGCGAATTCTTCGTGTACGGTGCCTATTTCGATATAGTCGAGCTCAAGCGGCTGTCCGCGGTAGTCGCGCATCCACGCGGATACCGAGGAAATGCTGTCCTTGATGCTGGACGCCATTATCGGGATATCGCCCGGCTTATTTATACATCTTTCAAGATATATCGCCATTGTTTCAAGAGCGGCCGCCTCGGAACCCTCCTTGGTCAGCTCCTCTATGCCCGCCTTCTCTGCGCGCAGGCTGTCAACTATCCTGCGGAAGGAGGGGAGTATATCCGGTATCTTCTTTTCTACGAAGTAATCGTTGAATTCGTCGGGTGAAGGACCGGTTATCATCAGTATTCTTCTGTAATACTGGTTCAGCTCAAGAATGAGGTCGTCCAGACGCTGCATTACCGCGCCTATAGAACCGGGCAGCGCCTCAAGGGTGATGGTGTGAGTTTCGCCCGCGGTGAGGTAAATATAAATGTCGTTGCCCTCCTCGTCCTTGGGTACAAGGCCGTACCAGTCGGGCGAGTATACAAACTGTACGTCCTCTAACTCCTTGCAGGGTACCTTGCCGTCGATGTAGATCTTTCTGTTGGAGAAGAAGCCTCTCATCGAGTTCTGCCTTGCCTTGAAGTTGAAGCGGTAGTAGCCGTCGTTCTCTACCTTGAACTCATAGGTTATAGCCTGGGTGGATTTGTTCCAGGTGTCCTGACCTATAGTGTTGTAGCGCTGCTTGGTCGGGTGCGACGGGCTGGTCATGTATGTAGTTCTGTCATAAGTTGCATAAAGAGTAGATGCGCTCTTATACAGAGGAGTCTCCGCCTGTAAGAATATGGTGTTGGTACCGAGCTCCGCGTTTGCGGTGGTCAGCGCCGGAGTGTTGTTTATTTGATCCTCCGAGGGCTTTATAGTATCGTAATCCGGAAGCTCGTCATAGTTTTTGAAAGTAAACGAATGGAAAACGCCGTAGGTTTTCACACCGTCAAGCTCAAGAGTATGCTTGCCTTTTTCAAGATAGAAGAAATAAGGCTCGTTGTAAAGACCCTCTTTATCCTTTATCGGATAATCTACCCAGCAGTCGTATGTAGCCTGGCCGGGTCTTAAGTCGTTATCCTTGGAATCTCTCTGGATAGTAGTCGCGTCTTTCCAGTAACGGTCAAGCGAAATGTCCTTAGCTACTAAGAACGGATAATCGCCGTCCAGCTTAAGACCTATCTCTATAACGGTGTTGGAGCTTTCATCGCCGGATATCGGATAATAAATAGCCTCAAGGTTATAAAGCCCGCTTTCTTCTACCTCAAATTCATATTTGAGGTCGAGCAGGTCGCTTTTCCATTTGAGGGTGTCGTAGTTGTCGGTATCAAGCTCCGTTTCCTCCTCAAGGAAGGTCTTGAGCTGCTGATAGCCCTCTCCGTCCGCCTTGATTATCTCGAATGCGTCGGAGGATACGCTGTCGCCCGCCTTGAATTCTTTTCCGTCATAGATACCGCCGGAATAATCCGCAGCGTATAAGGTTATCTCCTTGTCGGGCTTTGTAGCGCCGTCTTCAAGATAACCGTTGTAGTAGGTGCTGTACTTGCCCTCCATACCTGTGATAACAATTCCGCTTACGCTGCTGCCGGTATTTTCTTCCGAAGCATCGGCCGAGGTATCCGCAGACGTATCCGCAGATGTATCCGCCTCTGCCTCGGCAAAGGAAGTAAGGCTGACAGATGACAGCAAAGCAGCAGCTGACAATATGCCGGCAAGTATTCGCTTCTTTACCGTGATTTGCTTTATCGTCACAGTTAAATCCACCTTTCTAAAAATTTCTTTTTATGTAACCGGAGGTCTGTCTGACCGTCCGACTTAGTAAGGAAATTTATTTTTTAAGCGGTTTTCCCGCTGTTAAGTATCGCAAAGTCTAGTTGTAATCCGAGTTGTAAACGGATATCCGTCCGTCCTCCAGCTCGACTCTGACCTTGTCTCCGCCTTTTATACCGAGCGCCTCCAGATACTCTTTCGGTATCTGCAGTCTGCCGGCTCTGTCCAAAACTACCAGCTCTTCACGCTCGCTGCTCTGGCTCATCAGCCGTTCATGCTCGGCTCTTTGCTGTTCGCTCATCTTTTCCAGCTCGTCAAACGACAGCAGCGGCGCTTTCTTACGCAGCATTTCCGTTGACGTCCTGCCGTCCCGTATCGCTACCACACGGTCGATGGACTTTGACAAATTGGTGTCATGAGTGACTATTATAATGGTTACGCCGGTCTGACGGTTGAGATCTCTGAACACGTCCAGCACCATAGCGGCGGTCTTGGTATCCACCGCGCCGGTCGGTTCGTCCGCCAGCAGCAGGCTGGGATTGTTGGACAGCGCTATCGCTATCGCAACACGCTGCTGTTCTCCTCCGGAAAGCTGACCCAGCAGGGAATTCCTCCTGTCGCCGAGTCCCACCATCTCCAGCAGCTCTCTTGCGCGCTCCTGCCGGTTCTTATGCCCGGATAGCAGCAGCGGCATTTCCACGTTCTGTATCGCGGTAAGGTAGGGGATAAGGTTTCGCGCGTTGTTTTGCCAAACGAATCCGACCGTTTCACGCTTATACTTTATCAGGTCCTTTTCGTCGAACTTCAGCAGGTCCTTTCCGTCTACGAACAGGCTGCCCGCCGACGGCTTATCCAGCGCGCCAAGCATGTTGAGCAGCGTGGATTTTCCGCTGCCGGAAGCTCCGACTATTCCCATAAGCTCTCCCCGCTCGACCTCAAGGTCAAGTCCCTGGAGCGCCATTACCTCCACGTCGGTGGTCTTGTATATCTTTACTAGATTCTCGCACCGCACCATGATATTTTCAGGGGGCGCCAGCATTACTCTGCGCGGCATTATTCCTCCTTATCCGTGATATCGTTTTCACTGACGTCGGTGATCTCACCGTCCTCCAGCGTATAAACGACGTCACACATCTCCATCATCGTGGTGTCGTGCGTGGTCATGACTATCGTCAGTCCATCCTCGTGAGCAAGCTCTCTAAACAGGTTCATCACCGCGAGTCCCGTAGGCGTATCCAGCGCCGCGGTAGGCTCGTCGGCGAAGATGAGCTTAGGCCGGTTGGCTATCGCCCTTGCTATCGCGACACGCTGCTGCTCACCGCCGGAAAGCTCGCCGGGTCGGTGGTGCATACGCTTTTCCAGTCCCACGCGTATCAGACATTCCTTTGCCCGCGCCGAGCGCTCGGAACGGGGAGCGCCTACCAGTCTCATCGCAAATTCGACGTTTTCGTAAGCCGTCATGGTAGGTATCAGCGCTACCGACTGGAAAACGAACGACATTTCGTACCGCCTCAGCTTATCCGCCTGCGCGTCCGTCAGCGCCGTTATCTCCTTGCCGTCGAATATTACCTCTCCCGAAGTGGGACGATCCAGCGCGCCGAGTATGTTTATCAGCGTGGTCTTGCCGGAACCGCTGCGTCCCCTCAGTACCACCAGCTTGTCGGGCGGCACCTCCAAATTTATGCTTTTCAGCGCGTGAACCTCTGTCTTATCGTTTATCTTAAAGACACGGGAGATATCCACCGCCTTCAAAATAGGCTCCATATCTAACCTTTCACGCCGTATCCGGCTAAAAATGAGAAACTCAAAAAATACACAAACACTTTCATCTTTGTGACACTATCATTATACCAAATTATCACCCAACTGTCAAGGTGCATAAAAAATATTTCATTTTGCGGTATCTTTTTTGGGCGTTAGTGACAAGTAAATTTTTTATTTGTGTTTTTTCATAAAAATAAATCTAAAAATTTGTATAATCCGACATCTTTTTTTCGGTATTACACAAGATATAGTGGTTTTTTTAGTAAAAAGAACAATTTTTTAAGGCTTTTTCTTAAATTTTCAGAGGTAAATTTTGCACAGACAAATTTGTAAAATATTGTAAAAAATATTTTTTGTGACATTTGCACAATTCTTTTTATTGAATTTTTTTACTTAAATTTAAGGAAATTAAAGTGCATTTTCGTTTTATGTTCCTGCTTGTGCTCCGGAAAATTTATTTTTTCAGACTTTCCTCCTGCTCGCTGAGTTCTGCCCAGCGGTCGGTGAGTTCTTCTTCCTCGCGGCGCAGCTCATCTAATCTAAGAGAAAGCTCGGCCGCCTTTTCGTAATCGGAGGCATTTTCCGGCTCGGACAGCAACGCGTTTATCTGCGCGGTTTCCTCGGCTATCTGCTGAGAGCGTTCCTCCGCGCGGAGTATCGCGGTGCGCAGCTTTCTAAGCTCGCTCTCCCGCTGTTTTTTCAGCTTATAGGGGTTCTCCTTTTCGGCGGGCTTTTCATGTACCGGCTGCGGCTGAGCAGCGCAAAGCTCAAGATAGCTGTCATAATTGCCGTCTATGCTCTCGGTGCCGTTTTCGGTAAGCCTTATCACCCTGTCCGCCAGCTTATTTATAAGGTATCTGTCATGCGACACTATCAGCAGCGTGCCGCCGTATTCCGAAAGTGCCGTTTCCAATGCCTCGCGGGAACGTATGTCAAGGTGATTGGTCGGCTCGTCGAGCAGCAGCAGATTAGCGCCGCACATCATCAGCTTTAACAGCGCAAGCCTTGCCTTTTCTCCGCCGCTTAAGCTGCCTACGTTCTTGAACACGTCGTCGCCCTTGAACAAAAACGACGCCATCGCCGTTCTGACTTCCGTTTCGGTGAGCCGCGGATAGCTGTCCCAAACCTCGTCTAACGCGGTCTTGCTGCTGTCAAGCTCCGACTGGGTCTGGTCGTAATATCCGTATTCTATCTCCGAACCGAATTTGAATCTGCCGGAGTCTGCCGTTTCCCGTCCGGTGAGTATCCGCAGCAGCGTGGTCTTGCCGCAGCCGTTTTCTCCGAGGATAAATATCGTTTCATTCTTTTTTATATCCAGTCCCGCACCGGAAAATACCTTTTTTGAGCCGTAGGATTTCGACAGTCCCTCGGCGATGAGCACGTCGTTGCCGCCGCCCTGCTTGCATTTGAAGCTGAACTTCACCGCCTGCGGCAGCGCGTCCGGCTTTTGGAGCGTATCGCGCAGCTTGTCCGCCGCCTTTTGCTTAGACGCGGCGGTAACGTAATTGTGCGCCTGGTTCCAGCGCTTTTGCTGCTCGACTATACCCTCTATCCGCTCTATCTCCTTTACCGTGCGCTCGTATACCCGCTGCTGCGCCTCTCTCGCCTCGGCTTTAAGCTCAAGATATCGGGTATAGCCGCCCTTATACCGGGTAAGCCTGCCGTTTTCAAGCTCTAACGTTACGTTAGTCACCCTGTCGAGGAAATACCGGTCGTGGGATATCACGATATACGCGCCCTTTCGTCCGGCAAGAAAATCCTCCAGCCACTCGCACGCCTTTATATCAAGGTGATTGGTAGGCTCGTCCAGCAGTAATATCCCACTGTCCGACAGCAGTAATTTGGCAAGCTGCGCCTTGCTTTTCTGTCCGCCGCTGAGCGCGCTTACCGGTTTATATAATTCTTCCTTTTCAAAGCCCAGTCCCGTCAATGCCGAAACAGCGCGCGCCTTATAGGTAAGACCGCCCTCCCGCTCAAAGCGCTCACGCAGTCGCATCTGTTCGGTAAGCGTCGCGTCGTCCCTGTCGCCGGTATCTATTTTAAGGTTTATCTCGGCAAGCTCGTCCTCCAGCTCGATAAGCGGGCGGAATATCTCCAGCACCTCATCGTAAAGCGAGCGGCTGCCGTCCGACAAAACATACTGCTCCATATAGCCTATCCGCGCGCCCTGCGCCAGAGCGACTGTGCCGGCCTCGGGATAAAGCTCGCCGTTTATCAGCCTGAACAGCGTGGTCTTTCCGCAGCCGTTCACTCCTACCAGTCCGGCGCGCTCGCCGTCCTCTAATTTGAAGCCGACGTCGGAAAACAATGTTTCCCCTCCGAAGGATACGGAAAGCCCCGATACGTTCATTACCGTCATATCGTTCCTCCAAAAAAATCGTGCCGAAGATCGTTCGGCACGATGTTGATGTTTTATTGCTTTATCTTGTCGGGCTTGTAAGCGTCGAGAGCCGCGTTGTTGAAGTCTGTCGCGTATTTCTCGGCTATGCCGTCCAGCACGCCCTCAAACTCCTCGTCCTTCATCAGATGAAGTATGCCGGAGCGGTTGTTTTCAAACCAATCGTCGCGGTCGAGCAGCTTTTTGCGCATTACCACATAATAAGTGGTATCGGTCTTGTAAACGCCGCCCTCGTCATCTTTCAGATCGAACAGATATTTCATCATGTTTTCATCGTAAGAGGTGCTGTCCTTAGCAAGCAGCGTTTCATGGTCGTGATCCTCCTCTTCCTCCGGAACATCGGTGGAATCGCCCGCGGTCGCCTCCGAAGTTTCGGAAGACGTGTCGGAGCTTGTATCCTCGCTGTCCTCCTCTGCGGCCGCTTTCTGCTCGGCTACGAAGTCCTCGTAATCATGATATACCGTGTCGTAATCCTCGCCGTCTTCAAGGCGCTCAAAGTAGCCGTTGGCAAGCTCTTCCATCTTCTGCTTGCCCTCGTCGGTCTCTATCTTGCTGCCGTCGCCCTCGGTAAGACTTACCGCTATCATCTGGAATCTGCCGTAGTTATCCTCGTAGTAGGTCTTTATATCCTGCTCGTCGGTGGGGGTAACGCCGTTTTCTTCATAATAATGATCGAACAGCTTGTCGTTCATCATTCTTGCCATCTCGACCTCTTGATAAGAGGCGCGGCTTATACCCAGACTCTCGTAATATTCCCCGTAGGTCTGACCTAAGCTGTACATGCCGTAATAGGTCATCTCGGTATCCCACATTTCGGTGATGGAATCCTTTGTTTCGGCGATCTCGGTGTCGTTAAGCTCCATTCCCAGCTCGGCAAAATGCCTTTGGATAGCGATATGGCGCTTGATATAGCCCATGGTGCGCTCTTCAACATACTGGTTATACGGCTTTTCCTGCACGTTGTAATTGGAATAGCTGAAATTTTCTATATCCGACGCAGACTGACCGAGTTCTTTTAGCTGATCGTCTATCTCGCTGTTAGCCTCGGATATCGCCTGAAGCTCGTACATGAGGTAAACTCCGGCGCGTATGTTCTCCCCGTCGATAGTTCCTACAGAGGTTATATCCGCACAGCCCGCCGTGGATATTGCTACAGCGCAGGCGACTGCCAGCGCAGCGACGCTTTTGACAAATTTGTTCATGATAAATTCTCCTTTTTATGATAACGCTTCACAAGAGTTACGCATCAGCGCAGCACGGCGCCCAGCGCTTCCAGTGCCTTAAGCACCTTTGCCACCGACGCGTCCGCCTCTTCGTCCGTAAGCGTTGCATCCTTTTTCCTGAAAGTCAGCGTGTAGGAAAGGCTCTTTTTGCCGTCCGGCACCTGTTCTCCCTTATATACGTCAAAGAGCTTGACCGATTCAAGGTGTTTAGCGCTCTTCTTTATCGCCGAAATAAGCTCTCCGTTAGCCGTATCTTCATCACAAACGACGCTGATGTCTCTGGTCGCCGCCGGGAATCTCGGCAGCGGCGAATATCTCACGTCTTCGCCTATGCTCTGTTCCAGACCGTCGAGATCTACCACCGCGCAGTATACCTCCGCTCCTACGCCGAACGCCTTTGCCGCTCTCGGGTGTATCTGTCCCAAACGCGCTATCTCCGCGCCGTTTACCGTTACAACGGCACATCTGCCGGGATGATATACCGGGTCGTCCGTGCAGGCGATAAACTCCGCGTCCTGTACGCCGAGCTTTGCAAGCAGTTCCTCTATCGCGCCTTTGAGCGTGAAGAAATCCTCATTCGCGCCGTATAATCCGTAACAAAGATAATCCTTTTCGGTCGGGAGCTCGTCCTTTCCGTGGGGGAAATACGCGCGCGCCGTTTCAAAGAACCTTGCCGCGAGGCTGCGGTTGTTATAATTTCTCCTTATTACCTCCATCATAGAGGTGAGCGGGCTGGTCCTCATCACCGAGGTGTCCTCGCCCAGCGGATTGCGGATAACGACGCTGTTCCTGTCCTGCTCTCTCATGCCGAGCAGCTCGTAATCCTTAGGAGAGATAAAGCTGTAAGTCATTATCTCGTAAAATCCCATGGAAAGCGATAACGCCGTCGCCCTGTCCTCTAACTTCTGGCGCGGGGTGCGCTTGCCCTGTCCGGACAGCATAGGCACGGTGGAGGCTATATTGTTGTAGCCGTATATCCTCGCCACTTCCTCCGCTATGTCGCAGTCAAGGTGCATATCTATCCTGGTAGGCGGCACGATAAGCTCGTCGCCCTCTATGCCGAAGCCCAGCCGCTTTAATATTGAGCGCTGCTCCTCCGGTGAAATATCTGAACCTAAAAGCTCGTTCACTCTGTCATAGTCCAGCTTTAACCGCTCCGGCTCATATTCGCCGCTCTTTGCGTCTATAATGCCGTCTACTATCTCTCCGCAGCCGAGCAGGTCTATCAGCTCCAGCGCCCTTTTAAGCGCCTTTTCCGCGTTTACGGGATTGAGTCCCTTTTCAAATCTGGAGCTCGCCTCGGTGCGCTCGCCCACTTTCTTTGCGGTGCGCCTTACGGATACTCCGTCAAAGCAAGCCGCCTCAAATACCACGGTAGTGGTGTCGTCCATGATACCGCTGTGTTCGCCGCCCATTACTCCGGCAATGGCTATCGGCTTTTTGCCGTCCGCGATTATCAGCATTTCCTCCGAAAGCTGTACCGGCTGAGCCATTTCGTCCAGCAGCTTTAAGGTCTCGCCCGCCTTGGCATTTCTTACCGTGATGGTATTATCCTCCACATAGCGCAGATCGAACGCGTGCATCGGGTGGCCGTATTCCAGCATGACGAAGTTTGTGATGTCAACAAGATTATTTATAGGGCGAACGCCGCTCGCGCGAAGTCTTCTTGCCAGCCAGCGCGGAGAGGGAGCTATCTTTACGTTCTTCACCATAGCCGCCATATAGCGCGAGCACAGCTTGGGATTTTCCACCTTTACGGTAAGCTCGTCGTTTATATTCCCGCCCGCAGTCTTATACTCCGGCTCTTTGTAATTAAGAGGCGTATCGAACACCGCCGCGGCCTCCTGCGCAAGTCCTAATACCGAAAGGCAGTCGGGGCGGTTGTTGGTTATCTCGAATTCCACTATCTCGTCGTCTATTTCCAGCGCCTTGACAATGTCCATGCCGGGAGTCATCTTGTCAACGTCGGGGTCGTCGTTCAAGATAAGTATGCCGTCGTCCGCCACCGGGTAGGAAAAATCTCCCGGGGTAAGCCCCAGCTCCGCGTAAGAACACATCATGCCGTTGCTTGCCACTCCGCGCAGCTTGCCCTTGGTTATCTTCGTGCCGTCGGCGAGCGTGCTGTTGTGCATACAAGCGGGCACTATCGCGCCGGGAAAAAGATTCTGCGCCGCGGTGACTATCTGCACCGGCTCACCCTGTCCCGCGTCAAGCTGACATACCCACAGCTTTTCGCTGTCCGGGTGACGCTCAAGGCTTATCACCTTAGCCACTACTATATTGGAAATAGGGGCGCTCATGCTGCGGTAGGTCTCCACCTTAGAGCCGCCCATCGTCATTTTGTCGGCAAATTCCTTTATCGGCATATCGGCTTTAACGTAATCGTTAAGCCATTTCATTGAAAGATCCACTTTATTATCTCCTGTTCTTTATCTGAATTGACTTAAAAATCTTATATCGTTCTCGTACAGCAGTCTGAGGTCGTCGATATTGTATCTCATCATCGCGATACGCTCAAGACCTATGCCGAACGCAAAGCCGCTGTATTCATTCGGGTCTATGCCGCAGTTTATAAGCACCTGCGGGTGTACAAGCCCGCTGCCCAGCATTTCTATCCAGCCCTCGCCCTTGCACAAAGCGCAGCCCGCTCCGTGGCATTTGAAGCATTGGAGGTCCACCTCCGCGGACGGCTCGGTATAAGGGAAATGGTGCGGGCGGAATCTCAGCTTGATATCCTCGCCGTAAAGCCTTTTTGCAAATATCTCCAGCGTGCCTTTAAGGTCGCCGAAGGTTATCTTTTTATCTACCACTAATCCCTCGCATTGATGGAATATCGGAGAGTGGGTAGCGTCCACCGCATCGGAACGGTAAACGCGCCCCGGGCTGATTATCGCGATAGGCGGCTTGTGCGCCAGCATTTCGCGTATCTGCACCGAGGAGGTCTGCGTCCTCAGCAGTATTTTATCGGTGATGTAGAAAGTGTCCTGCTCGTCGCGGGCGGGATGTCCCTCGTCGGTGTTGAGCATGTCGAACACGTACTTGGTCTCCTCCACCTCGGGGCCGTCCACTACGGTATAGCCCATTCCGCGGAATATCTCCTTAAGATCGTCCAAAACTATATTCAGCGGGTGGCGGGAACCGGTGAGGCTTTGTTTTCCCGGCAGAGTGACGTCTATCTTTTCCGCGCTTAGCTTTGCGTCCAGCTCCGCGGCTTTAAGCTGCGCGTTCTTCACGTTTATCGCTTCGTCCAGCGCCTGGCGCACGGAGTTTGCAAGCTGTCCCATAGCGGGGCGCTCCTCAGCGGAAAGGCTGCCCATGGATTTAAGTATCGCGGTAAGCTCTCCTTTTTTGCCGAGATATTTAACACGCAGTGCGTCAAGGTCTTTTATGCTGCCGCAATCGGATATCGCCGACAGCGCCTCTTTTTCTATATTCTGCAATTGCTCTTTCATTAGTTTTCTTCCTTATTTATAACTTTTTTCAACGGGATACGGCAAGCCGTAAAGCCGTCAAATGAGGCAGAGCTGCTATGCTCCACGGATACCGCCCCCTTTCGGCTTTTACAGGCATAAACCTGCATACTAATCTATTATAACAGAATTGTAAGGCTTTTGCAAGTCCTAAATCCGTATTTTGCATATTTTTTGCGGTATAATTCCGACGCGCGGTTGATTTTTCTCACAAAATATGGTAATATATATACAAAACTACGGAGGTGATAATATGCCGTTCATAAACGTAACGACAAATGTAAAGATGCCCGCCGAAAAGTGCAACGAGATAAAATCCGCGCTCGGCAAGGCGATAACCGCGATCCCCGGCAAAAGCGAAAGCTGGCTCATGGTAGGGTTCAATCCGGAATACACGCTGTATTTCAAAGGCTCAAGCGCTCCCGCCGCAATAGCAGAGGTAAGTGTGTACGGTTCTCCCTCGTCCTCATCGCTGAACGAGCTTACCGGAAAGATAACCGATATCCTTTCCGACAGCCTTTCGGTCAGCCCGGACAGAATTTATGTAAGCTACAGCGCTACCGGCGACTGGGGCTGGAACGGTCAGAATTTCTGACAAAATACAAATAAAAGACCGTGGTCCAAACGCCACGGTCTTTTAGATTCAAAACATTGTCCTTCGGCTGTTTTCAGCCTCACATAAGTAAAATTACTTACTTATTCTTCTTCTTAAGAACTATACCGCTTACGGTAAGAGCGCCTGCTGCGAGAGCTGCGGGAACTACGGTAAGAACAACACCGGTAGTCGGGTTGTTGGGAGTGCCGCTGGAAGCTCCGGGAGCTGCGGGTGCAGTATCAACGTCAGCTGCGAAAGCTGCGGTGGAGCAAGCTGCTATAGCAGCGATGCAAGCGATAGAAGCAAGTATCTTTTTCATTTCTTTATCCTCCTGAACTTATCTTTTTCATTCGATCAATTAAGCAGTCTGTCTGTCCGTTCAAAAAGTTTCAATCTATTTTATTTTTTTCGGTTTTTTCTGCTTACATTTGCGCAGTCTTGACACATTGAGAAAAAGTTTCACTTTTTGCAAAAAAATTTTTTCAAAAAAAATCCCTCCGGCAAAACCGAAGGGTAGCAGCTCAAGCTGCCGCTTATTTTATCCAAAGGGCAAACCCCGTGTACAAAATAAGCCTGTTGTAATCAGACTGTTATTATTATGCCGTTTGCCAAAAAGCTCAGTCGATCTCGACCATTACCTTCTGGTTGTATCTTACAGCGCCGGCGCGCATTATAGTACGGATAGCCTTGGCGATCCTGCCCTGCTTTCCTATAACGCGTCCCATGTCATCGGGGGCAACATGAAGATGATAAACGGTAGTACCCTCCTCGTTCGGCTCGTCAACGGTAACTTCTATCGCCGACTTGTCGTCAACAAGCTCCTGTACCATAGCAATAAGCAATTCTTTCATAACGTTTCCTTTCATAAAACAGCGTCAAAGCTGTTTGCCAGCTTGATCTTCTTTCTTTTATTTCTTTTCTTCGCTGATCTTTATCAGCTTGTTTACCGTATCGGTGGGTTTAGCACCGTTTGCGATCCATTTCTTTACCTTATCCATATCCATGGATATAACAGACGGCTCCTTGGTGGGGTCGTAGTAGCCTACTTCCTCAATAAAGCGTCCATCTCTCGGGTATCGTGAATCCGCTACGACGATCCTGTAGAACGGGTTTTTCTTAGCGCCCATTCTCCTGAGTCTGATTTTTACCATTTTGTCACCTCCTGCTGTCGATTTTTTGTATTTTAACCTTGCGGATAAAATCCTTATCACATTCCGGGAAAGCCGCTCATCCCGCCCATCGGGAATTTAGGCAGTCTTCTTTTCTTTCCGCGAAGTCCGCCCATCTGCTTTACCATCTTCTGCATAGCGTCGTACTGCTTTAACAGCTGGTTGACGTCCTCTACTCTGGTACCGCTTCCCGCGGCGATACGGCGTTTTCGCTTGGCGTCTATCAGCGACGGACGCTCCCGCTCCGCTTTAGTCATGGAGGAAATGATAGCCTTGGTGCGGTACATCTTCCGCTCGTCTATGTCCTCTTCCTTTATCTTTCCGCCTACGCCCGGCAGCATCTTTACCAGCGAGGATATGCTGCCCATTTTTTCTATCTGCTCAAACTGGGCGTAAAGGTCGTTCATATCGAATTTATTTTCCTTGAGCCGCTTTGCCAGCCGCTCCTGCTCCTTTTCGTCCACCGTCGCTTTCGCCTTGTCGATAAGCGAGAGCACGTCGCCCATGCCGAGTATCCTGTCCGCCATGCGGTCAGGGTGGAATTGCTCGAGCTCGTCTATCTTTTCGCCTACTCCGGCGAATTTTATAGGCTTTCCGGTAACCGCCAAGACCGACAGCGCCGCGCCGCCTCTGGTATCGCCGTCCAGCTTTGTAAGGACAACGCCAGTAATGTCCAGCAATTCGTTAAAGCTCTTGGCTACGTTCACCGCGTCCTGTCCTGTCATGGAGTCCACCACCAGCAGTATCTCCTGCGGGGATACCGTCTGTTTGATGTTTTTCAGTTCGTCCATAAGCTGCTCGTCGATATGCAGACGGCCTGCCGTATCCAGCAGCACAACGTCGTATCCGTTGTCCTTAGCGTAACGCACGCCCTCCTGCGCCACCTTTACCGGGTCGGTCTGACCCAGCTCGAACACCGGAGCGCCCGCCTTTTCGCCTACTATCTTAAGCTGTTCGATAGCGGCGGGACGGTAGATATCGCAGCCCACCAGCAGCGGACGGCGGTTCATGCCGCGCAGATACTTCGCGAGCTTCGCGCTGTGCGTGGTCTTACCCGCGCCCTGAAGCCCGCACATCATTATAACGCACGGAGGTTTTGACGGAAAGCTGATATGTGAGGATTCCCCGCCCATGAGGTTTATAAGCTCGTCGTGAACTATGTCTATAACCTGCTGAGCCGGGGTGAGGCTGTTCATTACCTCGCTGCCTACAGCGCGTTCGCTGACCTTTGCGACGAAGTCCTTTACCACCGGAAAGCTCACGTCCGCCTCCAGCAGCGCCATCTTTACCTCGCGCATCGCATCTTTTACGTCCTTTTCGTTCAGCTTGCCGTGATTTTTCAGCTTGCCGAACACCTTGCCGAGCTTGTCGGAAAGTCCCTCAAACGCCATACCGTCACCTCCTTTAAGAATAGATTATGTTCCTTAATTTCTCTATCAGCCGCAAAATTTCGCCGCGCTGAGTTAAGCTTATGCCCTCGGCGGCTCTTTGCAGCTCGTCTAAAGCGTCGGATAGTTCTTTGTGCCGTTTAGCGCAGCCCAAAGCCTCCTCCAGCCGGAGAAGATACTCCTGCGCGCCGGTTATGCTCTTATGCACGCCCTGACGGGTAATGCCGTTGTTCTCGGCTATCTCCGCCAATGAAAGATCCTCGTTGTAATACGCGCTGAGCGTATCGTACTGCTTTTCGGTAAGCATTGCTCCGTATATATCCAGCAAAACGGCGTTGTCGAGATTTTTTGCCATATACGCTCCTTTATCGATCGGCGGCTTTATCGCTCTGAACAGTATAAGCGCGGTGTAATCTATTTTTGGTTTACACCCTGCCTTATCTATTATACACATTTTTTTTCGCTTGTCAAGTGTATTTGATAAATTATTTTCCTTTTATCAGTCCTACTATCATTTCGACGGTATCTTCCGCGTGCTCGGCGCAGTCTATGGTAAGATCGGCGTACCTTTCATAATACGGGGCGCGCTCCGTCAAAATATCGCTTATGCTTTCCCCTTTTTTACACGCGATGCCGCGGGTCTTTATATTGGTGAGCCGGCGTATCAGCTCGTCGGTAGGGACTTTAAGATATATACATATCCCGTCTTTTTTTAAGCTGTCCATTCCCTTATCGGAAAATACCGCCGAGCCTCCGGTAGCTATCACCGTGCGGTGCGGCTTTACCGACAGCAACGCCTGTTCCTCCGCGGCTAAAAAGCCGTCCAGCCCGTCGGTATCTATTATGCTTTGTAAAGGTCTGCCCTGCTGCTTTTGTATCACAAGATCGGTATCGCAAAAATCGTAAGCAAGGCTTTTCGCAAGCAGTACGCCCACCGTGCTTTTCCCGGCGCCCGGCATACCGATAAGTATTATATTATCCATTTTTATCCTTTCAAGCGCTTGGCTGTATATAAGTCCAATCGTTTCCTATATCCTCGTAAGAATATCCCTCGGCTTCGGTAACTTTCCCGTAGGCAAGCCGCTTTGTGCCGCTTTTATTAAAATCGAAATACACCGCGCCGTCCGATTTGCTTATCCCCCAGCAGTAGCCGTGACAAAGCACGTCCACGCTTTCCGACAGCTTTTCCTTTATCCGCGCGCTGTTTTCGTCGTACTCTATCAGGGATCTTTCAAATATCCCCTTTTTGGTGACGGTTATAGTAAAATCCCCGCAGGAAAGCGCCTCGGCGGTTATGTCGCTAAGTATTGAGGAATACTTCTCCTTTACCTGCAATATCTCCCCACGCTCAAACTCGGTAATACCGGCTCTGAGCAAAATGTCCCGCAGAAAGAACGAGCCTATCAGCAGTACCAGCGCCGCCGCTATTATAATAAAGGTTATCAGCTTTTTCTTAGTCGTTTTTTCTTTCGCCATTTTTATATCCCCTCGTTATTATTAAGCGTTTCCAGCACGGCTTTAAGCACGCCGAGCGGCTTTTCGTCCTCCGACATTACCACCTTAAAGCAGGGCTTTCCGGTGAGATTCAGCAACAGCCTCTTGCCGAATTTGCCGGACAGCGAGGATATTTTCAGCATCATGCCCCTGTCGGTATTGCCGAGATAGAACACTATCGCGCTGCCGCTTTGTATTATCTCGGTCATATCCAGCTGCTGCGCCATGTGTCTGAGCCGCGCGACCTCCACAAGTCCCTGCACCGTCGCGGGCAGTTCTCCGTAGCGGTCGATAAGCTCATCGGTTACGTCGTAAGCGTCCTCGGTATTTTCTATACGCGCTATCTTGCGGTAGCAGTCTATCCTTTGCGCCTGATTGGAAATATAATCCTCCGGTATGAACGCGTCCGCCTTGATGTCGATAAGGCATTCCGGCTTTATCTCCACCTTTTCGCCGCGCTGCTCCGCGATAGCCTCGTTAAGCAGCTTGATATACATATCATAACCCACCGTTTCAAGATGTCCCGACTGGCTCTGTCCGAGTATAGAACCCGCGCCGCGTATCTCAAGATCTTTCATAGCTATCCTAAAGCCGGAGCCGAACCGCGTAAATTCCCGTATCGCTTCCAGTCGGCGGACCGCTATCTCGGTCAGCATTTTGCCGCGCTTAAAGGTGAAATACGCGTACGCTCTGCGCCCCGTCCTGCCGACCCTGCCTCTTAACTGGTGCAGCTGCGCAAGTCCCATGCGGTCGGCGTTTTCTATCACAAGGGTGTTTACGTTAGGCACGTCCACGCCTGTTTCTATTATAGTGGTACAGACAAGTATCTCTATCTGTCCCTCTATCAGCCGCCGCCAGACGTCCATAAGCTCTTCCTCGCCCATTTTGCCGTGCGCGATGCCTATCTTAGCCTGCGGCACCATTTTTTGCACCTCTGCCGCGCAGGAATATATGCTCTCTACCCGGTTATGCAGGTAGTACACCTGACCGCCACGCCTTAATTCCTTATTTATCGCCTGAGTGATAACCCCTCGGTCGTACTCGGCGACGTAGGTAGTCACCGGGTGACGGTCGCCGGGCGGCGTTTCTATCACGCTCATATCGCGTATGCCGGACATCGCCATATTCAGCGTGCGTGGTATCGGAGTAGCGGACAGGGTAAGTATATCCACCTGCGGGTGGGATTCCTTCAGCTTTTCCTTATGATTGACGCCGAAGCGCTGTTCCTCGTCTATCACGACCAGACCGAGGTCAAAAAATTTCACGTCGTCCTGCACAAGCCGATGAGTCCCGACGATTATATCTATATCGCCCTCCTCCAGCTTTTTGAGTATCAGCTTTTGCTCTTTGGGAGAACGAAAGCGGGACAGCATCTCCGTCTTTACGTCAAAGCCCTCCATGCGCTTTAGTATCGTCTGATAGTGCTGCCATGCCAATACGGTGGTAGGCACGAGTATCGCGCATTGCTTGCCGTCCTCAACGCATTTGAACGCGGCGCGCAAAGCGACCTCCGTCTTGCCGAAGCCCACGTCCCCGCACAACAGCCGCTCCATCGGAACGGTCTTCATCATGTCGCTTTTTATCTCGCTGACGCAGCGCAGCTGATCGTCCGTTTCCACATAGCTGAAATGATTTTCAAATATCTCCTGCCGCTCGTCGTCCGGAGAGAACGCGAAGCCCTCCAGCTTCATTCGCTTTGAGTACAGCGCGATAAGCTCCGTCGCCATCTCCTTTGCGGCGGTCTTTGCGCGGGATTTGGACTTTTTCCACGCGTCGGTGCTGAGTTTATTGAGCTTTACGCTTTCCTTTTCCCCGCCGCCTATATATCTTGAAATAAGGTCGAGCTGCGTCACCGGAACATACAGCACGTCGGTGCCCGCGTATTTTATCTTGATATAATCCTTTGATACCTTGTCCGCGGTAAGCTTCTGCACGCCCTCGAATATCCCTATGCCGTAAGAATTATGCACCACAAGATCGCCCTGGGATATCTCGTCAAGGCTGTGCAGCCTGCCCTTGCGGTTGGCTTTTGATAAAGGTGCGCTGCGCGTTACCGCGGCGGACGCGCGGGTCATCACCGTAAGCCTGCTTTCGGTATATTCAAATCCGGCGGTCAAGGTGCCGGGCACTACCGTTATCTTCTTGGCGTACAGCTTTTTCGGCTTGTCGGAATGATCGGCGGGAAAACCGTCGTCCCTTAAGTCCTGAGCTAACAGCTTAGCGGATTTTTCCGTGCCGGAAAATATCACGATGGAGTAATTGGACTTCATGCGGCTTTTAAGCTCCTCGTGCAGCAGACGGTATTCGCCGCTCCACGGGGCAAGCTGGTTCGCCTTAGCGGATATCACCGAGGCAAGCTGCAATCCGCCGCCGCGCAAAAAGGTATCCATATACAGCTTTGCCTTAGCGGCGCGCTCGTTATATTCCGCGCGGGTGAGCAAATACTTATCCAGCCCACGGGTAAGCACTCCGTCCTCGGTCAGCAGCTTTAAGTCGTCGGTGTGCGCCGCGTAAGCCGCCCTCGCGCTCTCTGCGGAGGAAAAGGTCTCGCAGATAATAAGCGCGCCGGCGTAATCGAACACGCTTTCCGGCTTATCATAGCACAGCGGGTAATATCTTTGCAGGCAGGATACCTCCACCCCGCCGGAGAGTCTTTCTATATCCGCGCGTATGCGGGATAACGCCCTGTCGTCGGAAATTTTCCTGCGCGATACCCTATCGGCAAATTCGCCGAGCTTTTTCGCCATCTGCTCCCGACTTTCGAATATCACCTCGCCGCAGGGGGTGACGGTGACGCTTTTCACGGTATCTATCCTGCGCTGAGTTTCAAGGTCGAATGAGGACACGGTGTCTATCTCGTCGCCCCAAAGCTCTATCCTGACGGGATATTCCCCATTTACCGGGTATATGTCGGCGAGCGCGCCGCGAAAGGAAAACTGTCCCTTTCCCTCTATCATGTCACACCTGGTATATCCCAAAGCTGTCAGCGACTTTGCCAGCTCGTCAAGGCTCACCTCGTCGCCCGGCGCAAGGGTCAGCGTGTGAGCTTTCAGCACGTCTTTCGGCACGGTGAGCTGCATAGCCGCCTCCGCCGAAGAAATTATCAGCTTCGCGCTGCCGGACAAAGCCGCCCATAATGTTTCTATCCTGCGATAAGAATACTCCGCCGACTGCGCCTCGGTATCGGCAAGCAGCATATCTCCCGCCGGGAATTGGTACACTCCGCCGCCGTGCATGGTGTTTATGTCCGAGGTAAGACGCGCGGCCTCCGCCTCGCTTTCCGCTATAACAAGCAGGGGAAAGTTAAAATTCTCGTCCGCTGCCGCCGCTAAAAAATGCGCCTTGTGTATATGCGAAAGACCCGTCACCAGCATAGGGACGGGGTCGTCGGAGCTTATATGCTCTATCGCCGCTCGGTATTCGTGCAGCGTATGAGCCATTTCATTGAATATTTCCATATCAATTCCTGTCAATTAAATTTATTCATAGCCTCGTTTATCTTACCGCTTACGATAAGCTCGGCAGCGGCCGCCGCGTTTTTGAGCGCAGCTTCCAGCTTTTCTCCCTCTTCTTTCTTGAAGCGGGAAAGTACCCAGTCCGCCAGCGGATAATCGGGGTGAGGCTTCGCCCCGACGCCTATCCTTATGCGGGAAAAGCTGTCGCTGCCGGTAAGGTAGATTATACTTTTCATGCCGTTGTGGCCGCCGTCGCTGCCCTTTTGCCGTATCCTTATCCGTCCTACGTCCAGCGCGATGTCGTCGTATATGACCGTCATGTTATCCGGCGTGAGCTTGTAAAACTCCATCGCCTGCACGACCGCCTCTCCGCTGTTGTTCATAAAGGTGGAGGGCTTTAACAGCAGACAGCGCCGACCGCCGAACATAACGTCGGCAGTCAGCGATTTGAATTTTAACTTTTTTATCTGCACGCCGAGTTTATCGGCTATGACGTCCATCGTCATAAATCCCGCGTTGTGGCGGGTATCCTCGTACTGCGTGCCGGGATTTCCCAGCCCGACTATTATATGCTCCGGCGCGCCTATATTTTCTTTGCTTTTCTGCGCGTCGAGCTTTGCAAAAATATCAAATATACTCATTATATTTTAACGGAAATACGCCTCCGCCAGTTTTTTGAGCTTCTTAGCATGAGCTGCCGACGGTATAGATTTGAGCCGCCAGCACCAATTCCCGCCGAATGTTGAGGGGGTGTTCATCCTCGCCTTTTTCCCCATGCCCAAAACGTCCTGCATAGGCACTATCGCGAGCGCGGAGGGGCTTTGATATATGCTGCGTATAAAGCTCATGTTCTTCTTTTGGAATACCGAAGCGCCGATATAGCTCCTTGCCATTTTCGCCGCCGAAGAGGACGCCGAACGGTACCAGCCCATTATCGTATCATTGTCGTGAGTGCCGGTATAGCATACGCTGTTTTTCGGATAATTATGCGGCAGGTGAGAATTATCGCTGTGCTCGTTGTTAAAGCCGAACTGCAACACTCTCATTCCGGGAAAGCCGCTCTTTTTGAGCAATACCTTCACGCTGTCGAAAATGTCGCCGAGATCCTCCGCGATGATGTTGACCTCGCCCAGCTCCTTTTTTACGGTATCAAACAGCTTCATGCCCGGGCCTTTGCGCCAGTCGCCGTATTCGGCGGTCTTTGCGTCGGCGGGTATCGCATAATAGGTATCGAACGCGCGGAAGTGGTCTATCCTTACGATATCAAACAGCTTCATCGCATGGTCTATCCGGCTTAGCCACCAGTCGAAGTTATCCTTTTCCATACGCTCCCAGTTGTACAGCGGATTTCCCCAAAGCTGACCGGTCGCCGAAAAATAATCCGGCGGAACTCCCGCTACCAGCGTCGGCTGAAGCTCTATATCCATAGCAAACATGGTGGGATTCGCCCAGACGTCGGCGCTGTCCATCGCGGCGTATATCGGTATATCGCCGATGATACCGATGCCGTTCTTTTCGGCGTAGGCTCTCAGCTTCTTCCATTGGGTAAAGAATATATACTGAACAAAGCGGTGATATTTTATCCTGCCCGCCAGCTCCTCGCGCGCCTTTTTCATTGCCTCCGGCTTGCGGTGTCTGATGTCCCTGTCCCAAGTCAGCCACGACTTCAGCCCGTTTTGCTCCTTTATCGCCATAAACAGCGAATAATCCTCCAGCCACCACGCCTGCTCCTGCACGAACGCAAGATAAGCCACGTCCTCCGAAAAATTGGAGAACGCCTTTTCCAGCAGCTCGTTTTTCTGGGCGATGACCTTTTCGTAATCCACCGAGCAGGGGTCCTCGCCGTACTCTCTGCCCTTTATGTCTTCTCTCGCGAGCAGTCCCATGCCCGCCAGCTCCCAAAGGTCGATGAGCAGCGGATTTCCGGCAAAGGCAGAGGGCGACTGATAGGGAGAATCCCCGTATCCGGTCGGATTTATCGGCAGCACCTGCCAGTATTTCTGTCCCGCCGCTTTCAGCCAGTCGATAAGGTCATACACCGGCTTGCCAAGAGAGCCTATGCCCTCGTTGGACGGCAGGCTGGTTATATGCAGCAGTATCCCGCAGCTTCGCTCCATGCCTATCACCTCCGTAATTTATCCGTCGTTTCTGTCGGTACGGAACGGCGCGGCGGGTATACCGTTCTTCCCGTACAGCGCCACCTCGGAATAATTTGTCCATAAATAGCGCAGATACAGCGGCTCTTTCACCTCGTCCGCGCTTACGGTTATCGTGTTGTCCTGATTTATCGCCGCCTTTGCGGGATAGAACTTCTTATCCTCGCCGGCAAGCTCAAATCCGATAAGTCCGTTTTCTCCGCGTATCTCAAAGCCGTTTTCGGCATGGCGGAAGTATACGCGCATGGCTTCCCCGTCCGTTACCGCCTTATCGTATATCGGGCCGAACGCGTCTATAGACTTATCGCCGTACACCTGATACATCGCCTGCAAATACAGTCTGTGACCCACCGGCAGCTTGTTCTTCGGGTGTATCTCGTTGAATTCTCCGCAGTCGATTATCACCGCGATACCGGTATTTTTGACCGTGTCGTATACTCTCATCTGCGCCTCGCGGATAACGCACCAATGCTTGTGATCGGGATCGGCCTCGTAACGGTGCATAGGCAGCTGTACGAAGATAACCGGCAGCTCGTCGTCGCCCCAGTCGTCCCGCCATAACTGTATCAGCGCCTTGAACAGCTTGAAATAAGTGTTCGGGCGGTTGTCGTCGGTCTCTCCCTGATAGTATATGAAGCCCTTTATCGTATACGGGCATACCCTTTTTATCATGCTGTCGTAAAGCGCCGTCGCATGAAACGGATTCATCGGACAGAGCGGGCCGGGGTAAAGATTAGGGCCGCAGTATTCGCAGACCTCGTCCCAGCTTGCCTTGGGGTTCTTCGCGTATACCTCCTGGGATTTCGCAAACCACGCCTTATCGTATTCTATATAGTCCTCGTATTCCTTTTTAAGCTGCTCGTCGGTCTTTCCGGCTATCGCGTTATCGTAATCGTCAAGGTACGCCTTGGTGTCGATATCACGCTCCAACGCCTCGCGGCTCATCCAGTAGCTTGCGCTGGTACCGCCCCAGTTGCAGCCTATTATCCCGACGGTAACGCCCAGCTTTGCCGCAAGCTCGCGCGCGAAGAAATATCCCACCGCGCTCCAGCATTTAGCGCTCTCGCTGTTAAATTCGCTCCAGCCGGTGTTCTCCTCGTCGGCGAAAAACTTTTCATCCATGACGCAGTTTTTCTGAGTATAGTAATATCTGACGTTGGGGTTTTTGTCTGTTTGGAGCGTTTCCTTGCCGTTTGTGCAGTTCTGAAGTTCCAGCTCCATGTTGGATTGTCCGCCCGCGAGCCATACCTCGCCCACCATAACGTTAGTAAAGGTAAAGGTATCTTTCCCGTCGCTTATCGTCATCTCATACGGTCCGCCCGCCGGCATAGGGGGAAGCATAACGCACCACTTTTCCTCCCTTACCCGCGCGGATACCGTATTTCCGTAAAACGTCACGGTGACTGTATCGCCGTTATTGCCGCCGCCGAAAATTTTTACGTCCTTTTCCCGCTGTAGTACCATGTTGCTGCTGAACACCGCAGCCGCTTTGAATTTTGCCATATGTACCGTCCTTTCGTTCGTTATCATGTAGGGATCTTGCGGCGCTCGTCATCGTATAAAGATAACGTCTGTTCGTCGCATAACTGCGCGGTGCGGCAGACCGTATAGCCGCCGTTTTCCGCCTTGCAAAGCTCAAGCTTTACCGAAATTATATGCCCGGAGCAATTTCTGACCGAAAGAAATTCATTGTCGGACAGCTTTACCGTATTGCCCCTTAATCCGTATTGCCTGCCGCACACCGGGCAGGAATAGCTGTTCACCGCGCCGCTGCGCAAAGCCTCACTGCGGTTTTTATACCGCCTGCCGCCGTTATATACCGTCTTTAACGACCTTATCGGATTATGATGGGCATACTCCACCCTGCGCTGCCAATCCAGCCTGTCCGGGATATTGTCCACGCGGCTCAATACCAGCGCGGTGTAATACGCGTCGTTTGCGGCGCTGTGGTACCTCAGCTCATCGTCATTAGCGCCGATAAGCTCTACCGCGCCTTGCAGCGTTATCTGCTGGCGGTCGATGTTGTACATTCTTGTAACTATAGGCTGGAGATTGAACCATTCCGGTATCCATTTACAGTCGCAGCCGAAAAACATACACTGCGCTTTTAACAGCTGAACGTCCTCGTTGCCCCAAATAACCATCATCGTTTCATCGCCGAACGAATGTATCCATTGACGAAAGCGCATCAGCACCCGCTCAAAATCATCGGCGGTTTTAAGAACGTCCGGCGTTATCCCGGTAAGTCTTCGTATTTCAGAGCGCAGCTTTACATAATATACCGGCTTTACATACTCGTCGAACACCGAGGGCAGTACCTTTCCGTCCTTTACCGCGGCGGCGCCTATCTGTATTATCTCCACCGGTAATGACAGCTTGCCGCGCCTCATCGTCCGCTCCTTCGTCACCGGCTGGCTCCACTCCATATCCAGTACGATGTATGTCATTTACCGTTCTCTCCTGTTTTGGTAAAAAGCATAGTCATATAGCGACCTCAAACTTTTCGTCAAATTCGTGATATTTGTAATTCTCCAAGGTGAAAGAATAGCGGTCGAATTTATAAAAATCCGTTATGCTTTCGTCCACCTTGAGCGTCGGCGCGGGATAAGGCTCTTTTTCTATCAGCCGCTTTACCGCGTCGACATGGCGGTCGTAAATATGCGCGTCCGCTATCACATGGACAAGCTCTCCCGCCTGTAATCCGGAAACCTGCGCAAACATTATGAGCAGCGCCGCGTACATTACGACGTTCCAGTTGTTCGCCGACAGCATATCCTGAGAGCGCTGGTTAAGTATCCCGTTGAGCACGTTGCCGCTGACGTTAAAGGTCATGCTGTACGCGCAGGGCGCAAGCGCCATCTCGTTAAGATCGCGGTGTACATACATATTCGTCATTATCCTGCGGCTCGCGGGATTGTGCTTTAAGTCGTAAAGCACCTTGTCCACCTGGTCGAACTCACCCTCGGGATATTTGCTCTTCTGGGCGAGCTGCCAGCCGTACGCCTTGCCTATCGTGCCGTTTTCGTCCGCCCACGCGTCCCATATGCGCGTAGTAAGGTCTGCGACCCGATTGCTCTTTTTCTGATATATCCAAAGTATCTCGTCTATCGCCGAGCGGTAGTATACCCTGCGCAGCGTCATCACCGGAAATTCTTCCCTGAGATCGTACCTGTTTACCACGCCGAATTTCTTAACGGTGTGCGCGGGCGTGCCGTCCGGCCACTTCGGGCGTACCTCAAGGTCGGTGTCCCATACGCCGTTTTCCAGTATGTCGCGGCAGTTTTCAATAAAAATATTGTCCGCCTTGCTCATTTGCGCCTCCTATACTTATAGTTAATCCTCGCTTAAAATAAACATATCGTATATCACCTTGACCGCGTTTTCAAAGTCGGAATCGCGGACGGCGACGATAATATTAAGCTCGCTGGAGCCCTGGTCTATCATTCTTATATTTATATCCGCATGGGAAAGCGCGGCGAACACACGGGTAGCTATACCGCGTCTGCTCCTCATTCCGGCGCCCACCACCGCGATAAGCGCTAAGCCCTCCTCCACGGAAATGTGGTTCGGCTCGGTCACTTCGCATATCTTATCCACGATGTCCGGCACTCTTTCGATAGCGGCGGTATCCACGACTATACTCATAGTGTCGATACCTGTCGGGATATGCTCGAAGCTGACGTTGTTTTTCTCCATGACGGTGAGTATCCGGCGTAAAAAGCCTACCTCGCTGTTCATTTCGTCCTTTTCTATCGAGATTACCGAGAAGTGCTTTTTGCCGGCTATACCGGTTATGATATGCTCCGGCGGGTCATTATTCTCCGCGACTATCATGGTTCCCTTTGCCGCGGGATCGTTGGTATTTTTTATATTTATCGGTATTTTTGCGGTACGCACCGGGAATATAGCCGCCTCGTGCAATACTCCCGCGCCCATGTAGGAAAGCTCGCGCAGCTCTTTATATGTGATAGTTTCTATCGTCTTGGGATTTTTTACTATCCTCGGGTCCGCCATCAAAAAGCCGCTTACGTCCGTCCAGTTCTCGTATAGGTCGGCGTTTATGGCTTTAGCCACTATAGAACCGGTGATGTCGCTGCCGCCTCGGGAAAAGGTCTTTACCGTGCCGTCGGGATACGCGCCGTAAAATCCGGGTATCACCGCCTGATACACGTCATGCAGCACCGAAGCAAGGCAGGTGTCGGTCAGCGTATCGTCAAAATGTCCGTCGGGGGTGAAGAATACCACCTTTGACGGGTCTACAAACTCGTAGCCGAGGTAGTTCGCAAGGATAATGCCGTTTAAGTATTCTCCGCGGCTGGCGGCGTAATCCGCTCCCGCTTTTTTTCTGAAATTCTCGATTATCTGCTCATACTCCCTGTCAAGGGATATGGTAAGACCGAGATCCTTTATTATACCGTTGAAGCGCTCTGCTATCGGGGCAAATTGATTGTAGGCGTTTTTGCCCTTATTCGCCACCGCGTCATAGCAGGCGTACAGCATATCGGTGACCTTTATATCGTCGTCGTATCTCTTTCCGGGAGCGCTCGGCACGACGTAGCGCCTTGATTCGTCCGCCCTTATTATCGACGCGACCTTGCGGAACTGATTAGCGTCGGCAAGCGAGCTGCCGCCGAATTTCACCACTTTTACCATAAGACCTATGTATCCTTTCTTTTTGCACCATGCGATTTATCATAAATATCTTTTTAATTGTACCATATAACGGCTGAAAAATCAATAGCTTACGCTATTCTCTAAAGTCGTATTTTTTGAGCCTGCGGGAAAAGAACAGACAGGTCAAAACGCCCACAGCGCCGATAATAAAGAACAGCATCGCCGCTCCCGAGCCTTTGCCGATGCCGAACAGCATTGCTAATAAACCGTCCGGGCTTTGCTCGGCCATCAGCGGCTCAAATACATTATCGGTAAGCAGACCGCCCGCAAGAAAGCCCATCGGTATAGTGAAAAACTGCAATGCATTGCGGCAGGAATATACCCGCCCCTGCATTTCTACCGGTATGCTGCCGCGGAAGATAACGTCCATATTTATATTCATAAGCGGTATTAACAGCCAGCCCAGCACCGCCCCTATGCACCACAGCACCGGCGAATTTCCGAAAGCCAGCAGAAAATTCTCGCTGCTCATGGAAATAAATAACGCCAAAGATATCATCTTCACTCTGTCTTTGGGCTTGGGGAGGAACGTCGCTGTCACGCTGCCCGCCAGGGTCGCTAGTCCGACGCAGGTATTTATTATCCCCAACACCGTTTCGCCGCCGTTAGGCTTTGATAACACCATAGCGGGAAGCGCCGCGTCATACATCGACGCCGTGAAATTTATACATGCAAGATATAATATAAGCGTCAGTATGAGCGGATTTTTCTTAAGCCATAAAAGTCCCTTTCCCGCCGATTCTTTAAGGCTTTCCCGCGGCTTATCCGAAGCATTGCTTTTCGGCAGCTTTATAAACAGCAGCAATGTTAAAAACGCCGCAAAGAACGTAAACAGATCGAACGCTATCACCCAGTCTATCCCGGCAAACGCAAAAAGCGCCGTCGCAAGGATAGGCGTTAATATCGTATTCAAGGACTGCGAGAACGAGCGCAGACCTCCGGTTTTCTGATAGTATTCTTTCGGGACAAGCAGCGTCGCGGCGACCTCGCTCGCGGGCTGCTGAATGGTATTCATCAAACCGCCAAGGGCGTTCAATACATATAAGTGCCACGCCTCCAGGGAGTTTGATTTTATCAGGATAAATACCGCCGCCGTGCCTATTGCCGCTAACAGGTCGCACACCAGCATAGTGCGCTTTTTATCCCAGCGGTCGCTGAGCGCTCCGGCAAATATGCTCATGACAACATACGGCGCATAAGAACATACCGACAAAAGCGCCGTTTGTAATGCCGAGCCGGTATTTATATACAGCCACAGCACCAACGCGTAGCTGGTCATTCCGCTGCCGAGCGCGGAAAAAGACTGCGTGCTCCACAGCAGCAGATATGATTTTAATTGTTTTATTTTCATGATCGACTTTGCTCCTTTGACTATTTTTTAAGTAGATCAAAACGCAAAGTCCGAGGACTTAAATTCCTCCATGCAGCGTCCTCAAACTTTGCATGGAGCGTAAACACTACAAAGTATCATATCTATTCTCCTTATTTATAAAAATTTTCATCTTTTAATTATTATACTACCGAAACGCGATAAAATCAACTTAAAAAATTCTTTATAAAACTTAAATTTCGGTATATGCTAATTATGAAAGGAGGCCGTTATGAATATAGATAAGAACAAAAAGCAAAAATCTAAGCAAAAGCCGAAAAACGCTACCGAACGTTCTTTAGAGATAATCGCTATGAGGGACGACGAAGCCGACCCGTTCGGCAGCTATACCGGGATCGCCGAGGACAGATTTGAAGTTCCGGTGCAGGATCAGGACGATCTGTAGCTCTTGCAATTTCACTCGCCGTATGGTACAATAGTAATACCCCCGCCGTTTACGCGGGAGGTATTACTACAATATTGTTGCAGCAAAGGATATATTATGACGGCACGATCGGAAAAACAAGTAAAGATCATCCCTCTTGACGAGATAAACCAAATGGCGAGGGAATGCCCGGAGCAGCTTATCGCCGATTCCGAGCGGGAATATGAAAAAAGCGTGGCTTCTGCTGCCCGAATAGCGGCGGACAGATTTTCAAACAAGCCCATAATCCTGCTTTCCGGGCCGAGCGGTTCGGGAAAGACCACCACTGCGCATAATCTTTCGGCGGAGCTTAAAAGGTTGGGATTAAAGGCGCTGGTGATATCCATGGACGACTATTTTCTGCCGAACGCGCTTATCCCCAAAGAACCGGACGGCTCGATAGATTACGAAAAGCCGGAGCGGGTGGACACCGAGCTGTTAAGGGAGCATCTGGATATCCTGTCCGGCTGCGGCACGGTCACTCTGCCCAAATTCGATTTTACCACCGGGACGCGCTCGGCGGGGGAGACTATCACAAAAGACCCCGACTGCGCCGTGATAATAGAGGGCATACACGCGCTGAATCCGGAGCTTGCCGGAAAATGCAAGGATATAGCGACCTGTCTTTATGTAAGCGTGCGCACCCGTATCAGCAGCAAGACGGGGGAGCTGCTGCACCCGTCAAAGATACGCCTTATGCGCAGAATGTCGCGCGATAGGCTGTTTCGCGGGCGGGATATTTTAGGCACGATAGAATTGTTCGGCAGCGTGCAGCGCGGAGAAAATCTTTACATCATGCCGCACAAGGGATATTCCGACTATGATATAGACACGTTTTTCGCTTATGAGATATGTATTTACCGACGGATAATAGAGGAGCTCGGAGGCAAGCACGGGGAGCTTTCAGACGACGGTCTGTTCAGAGGATTGCTGCCGGAATTTGTCGCCGACGCCGTGCCGTTGTCCGCCTCACTTATACCGGAGGGCTCGGTAATAAGAGAATTTGTAGGATGAGATATTTACTTTTTGAGCCGATTGGTGTATAATTTATGTAAGAAGTATTTACCGCCGTTTTTGACTTTGTGAAAGGAATAAAGCTATGGAAAACAACGACACCGCTTTGCCGCAGGAAGGCGAATTACAGCTGCTGGAATTTGAGGTGGGGAAAAACCACTACGGCATAAGCATAACCAAGGTGCTGGAGATAATGATGCGCCGCCGTCTTGCTCCGCTGCCGGATTCTCCGGAGGAAATAGAGGGCGTATTCATGCCGCGCGACAAGCTCATTACCGTTGTAGACCTGCACAAGGTGTTAAAGCTGGAGGAGGACAAGGACGAGCGCGGGCTGTTTATAATCTGCCGGTTCAACAACACCGATATAGGCTTTCACGTCGATAAGGTGAACGGCATACATACCACCAACTGGAGCGAGGTGGAGCATCCACCCGAGATAGCGATACGTCCGGAAAATTCCATCTCCACCGGAATAGTAAAATCCAAAGACGCGATAATCATGATAGTGGATTTTGAGCGCATAGTTATAGAGCTCAGCGGAAAGCCGGAGCTTGACCTTACCGGCTCGGAAAATGTACAGGGCGAGGAATTTTTTATCGGCAAGCACCTTGTCATCGCCGAAGACTCGAATTTCTTAAATCACATGATAGTAAGCAGCCTTACAGATATAGGGTTCAACGATATACGTTCTTTCAAAAACGGAAAAGAGGCGTGGGATTATATCTTCTCGGTGCGGGAGATAGGCGGCGATATCACCGACACGATAGGCGCGGTGATAACCGATATAGAAATGCCGCAGATGGACGGGCTCAGCCTTACCAAGCTAATAAAATCCGACAGTATACTTAAAAATATACCGGTCTTCCTGTTCTCCTCTCTGCCGGACGAACAAACGTCGGAAAAAGCCGCCGAGGCGGGCGCAGACGGACATTATACCAAACCGCAAATAGGTTTATTGATACAAAAACTCGCGGAGATAATGAAGTGATATAAACAAAAGTGAGCATTTCAAAACGCTCACTTTTTTAATTTATCTTCTTGGTTTTCCTCTTACGACTATCCCTATCATGTGAGGGCCGGTATTAGTGGCGACCGCCGCGCCGCAGTAGCTCTCCATCACCGGAAGCGAGCCTACCTTTTCGGAATACAGCTTGATAAACTCCTCCTCAAGCGGACCCATAGTGCTGCGAAGTATCTGCCACGGCGTTTCCGGTACGGCGACATTGGAGATATATTCCACCGCGTCCTTTATAGCGTTTTTATCGCCGCGCGATTTTTTTACTACCGCGCTTTCCCCGTCGATAAGGGAAATAAGGGGTTTGAGCCCCATAAGCTCGCCTAAAAATGCCGCCGCCGCGTTTATCCTGCCGGATTTTTTCATGTGGCGAAGCTCAAAGCCGATTATATATATCTCGCAGCAGTTGAACATATCGTTGAGATAATCCACCACCATATCGACGCTTTGACCCGCCTCCAGCTTTTTTGCCGCCTCCAGCACCGGATAGCCGTAGCCCACCGAATAACAATGGGTGTCTATTATCTCCAGCCGCATTTTCTTAAAGCCGTCCAGCTCTTCTTCGAGCTTTTGCTTTGCTAACAGCGCGTTTGCGTAGGTCTGCGAGCCGGTGGAGTTTATCAGCACGCAGATCACCGCGTCGTATCCCTCGTTAAAGCATTCGGTGAATTTTTCCTCAAAGCGCACGACGGTTATCTGCGCGGTCTTGGGCAGATATTCCGATTTGTCTATCTTTTCAAAAAATTCCTGCGGCGTGAGGTCTATCCTCTCGCGGAAGGTTTCGTCGCCCAGCGTGATATCAAAGGACATGATATCTATCATCGACTTATGCGCCGTTTCGTCCGCGGGCGGCATATCGCAGCAGCTATCGGTTATTATCTTTACTTTCATCTTTTCTTCCTTTCTTTTGCATTCGTTTATCTTATATCCTCTCCGGCGTCGTTCCAGTCGTATTCCGTCAGATTTCCGCTGTTTTGCAAATTAGGAAAATCCCATTGGCGCAGCGCCTCATAAGCTCCTATAGCCACGCTGTTGGAGAGATTCAGACTGCGAAGACCCTTGCTCATAGGTATCCTGACGCAATGACTGCGGTTATCGAACAGCAGCTTTTCCGGCAGACCCTTGTCCTCTCTGCCGAAAACTATATACGCCTTATCCGGATAGGATATGTCACAGTATTTGTTTTCCCCTTTGGTGGTGAAGTAGAAAAACTCCCCGCCCTTGTTCTTTTCAAAAAAATCCTCGAAGTCCTCGTATAAAGTAATATCAAGGTATTTCCAGTAGTCCAGCCCCGCGCGCTTAAGATGCCGGTCGTCTATCGAAAAGCCCAGCGGCTTTATCAAGTGCAGCCTTGCTCTCGTCACCGCGCAGGTGCGGGATATGTTTCCGGTATTCTGCGGTATCTGCGGCTGGGCAAGTACGATATTAAGCTCCATATCACGCCGCCTGTTTTGTATTTTCCTTAAAGGTGTACGCGGTTATCGCGTTAAGGCGGGTAACGGTCAGACTGTCCTTTACCTGCCCGGATAACTGCCTGCCGAATTCGTCCTGCGCGGTCTTATCCACCGCTGAGGAAAACGCGATAAGCACGCAGCCCTCTTTATTGAGCACATCCGCCGCCTCGCTTACCGATTTACCGCTTGTGTCGGTAACGGTCACGTCCGCCGCAAGCTGCGCGGGATATTCCCCGACAGCAGGTACGCCTATTTTATCAAAGCATTCCTTCATTGCAAAGTAATTATCCAGCATATCGTCGGTCATCAGGTAATAGAATCTGCCTTTAACTCCTAATTCCCACGCTGCGGAATCGGAGGCGGCGTCCGCATAATAATATTTCCCGCCGATATCTACCATGTTCACAACGTGGCCGGTCCCGTCAAGGCTCGCCCCCTCGACGCTAAGCGCGTTTAAGCCCGCCAGATTATACAGCATAAGCACCGAATCGGAAAATCCGTCGCAGACGGTCTTATGCTTGCTGTCCACCAGCGCGTCGTATACCGGAACGGTGTCGTAGCTGTAATCCTCGCTGCGATCATACGCTATATTGCTTGCCGCGTAGTCGTACAGGTACGCCGCCTTTTCCTGCTCCTCGTCGCAGTCGGCGGGCATATCCTCAACTATTTTCTTTGCGGCAGAGTACGCCTGTTCTCTTTTGTCGTGATATTCCTTAGAATTATGAGGCAGGTCGAAATAATACAGCTTACCGCCGCGCTCGAAATTCATCGAATAAAGTGTAAATACTCCTCCGTCGGAAGTGAAATTGTGCTCAAACAGCGGATCGTCGCAGCTTACATAAGAAATTATCTCATCAGGCTGTCGATTTCCGTCGATATAATCCGACGGGATATATAAACGGGTATATTGCTTATCCGCCGCGTAAAGCACCGCGTTGTATACGCAGCGTTCTTTATCGGTCAGCTTATTAAAATAAAAATCCGAAATGCAGTCTTTATGCTCCGGCGTGTACTTCTTAAGCTGCTGCGCCGACAGCGACGGGGTCTTTTCATTAAACTCTGCGTTTATATCGGAGGAAAAGTAAAAGTCGCCCGACGAGCCGGTGTAATTGGTAAATAAATATATAGTGCGTATCACAAATGCGACCGCCACCGCGGCAACTATCCCCGCTATTATAATTATCGTTCTGCGTTTTTTCACCCGCTCACCTCCCGCGTTTATTATTTTAACACATTAAAGCCGCGTTGTCAAATAAAGGCAGTCCGAGAAACAATAAGGCAGCCCCTTGTGCGGGACTGCCAAAGTTTTTGCACTTATTTCAGCTTTCCAGCATGAAGAGCGGTGCGTCTTTAATACTGTATGAGCTCGGGAACGCCCCTATGCAGAAAGAACCGACATAGCTCATATCGGTGAACTTTACCGAACCAACAGTACCGTATTTTGACTCGTAATTGTTGAACACGTCTTCAAAATCATTCTTGCACCAGTAGCATTCCAGCACGCGGCATTGGCTGTCCACCAGCGCGTAATAATATCCCTCGTCGTCGCCGGAGGATAAGGAGTTGAGCTTGTCGCAAAGCGCGTCGTCCGTTATTGTGCCGGTGAGTCCCGCCCGATATGCGTTTTCCGGTACGGTGGAAGAGTCTACCAGCGCTACCTTAGCTTCGATAAAATTGTCATTGGGAGTAGCGGTACAGTAAACAAACAGATATTCCCCGTCCTTGACGTAAACGTCATTATCCGGGTCTTCGTCCGACGGATCCTCCGGCAGCTTGTAAAATCCGTCCGCAGAGGAATCTGACAGCGTATTATCGGACTTATATTTTATCATAATATTCTGTAAAGCCCTGTAAAAGCTCTCCGCCTTGGCGTCAGCCTCCTGCGGCTTGCCCGCTCCCAGCATCATGGGGAAGAAAATAGCCGTAAGTATGCCTATCAAGGCGATGACCACAATAAGCTCCACCATTGTAAAGCCTTTTTTGGAGTATAGATATCTGAGCATGGCTGTACCTCCCGAAAAGTTGTATATAGGTTATTGTAGCATATTTTTTTCACGATGTCAACACAGCTTTGGCCATTTTGTGCAATTTTTTACCGTGAGATAAGGTTTTTTAACACTTTTTCGGGCAGGATAATAAAAGAACGGGAGGATGACCTATGAAGCTGCGGCGTTCTCACGGGCTGACCGTGCTTTTCTCGCTGAAAAAATATTTCTGGGTGCTCGTACTGCCTATAATACGAGCGGTGCTGCTGTACGGCGCGGACGTTGAAAACGCGTTTACGGGATACGGGGCGGATATCGCGCTTGCTTCGCTGATACTTTTTTACAGCGTGATAAAGCGGCGATTTTCCCTTATGGGAGTAAAAGACGGCGTGATAGAATACCGCAGCGGTCTGCTGATAAAAAGGACGCTTTTGCTTGACAGCTCGCAGATAAGCTGCATAAAGCTGGTGCAAACGCCGTTCACCGCGCTGTTTTCCTGTCATAAGGCGGTGATCTACACCGTTGTAAGCCCTCGCCCGGCGATAATTTTTTACGCCGATACCCGCACCGCCGCAAGGCTTGCCGCTCATAAGGGAAAAACCGTGCTGAAAGCAAGCGACAAGCAGAACCTTTTTCACTCGGTGCTTAACGCGGACGGCGCAAACGGTCTGTTGAAAGTATCGGCGGTGCTGTCGGTGATAGGAACGGTGCTCGGAAAAGGCGTGCGTGAGGTGATGAGCGAGCACGCCGACCTTTTGCCGGAGCATTTGTCGGATGTTCCGAAGTTTACGGTAATAGCCGCCGCGGCGCTGTTTTTCGGCTGGCTGGTATCGGTGGCGGTAACGCTGCTGGGCAACGCCGATTTTTCCGTCAAAAAGTCGGAAAACGCCGTAATTATCCGACGCGGCGTATTTATCCGGCAAAGGTGCATAGTGACCGACGACCCGTCGTTTTTAGTGTTTTCGCAAAATTTTCTTTGCGGCGGGGTATCGGTGTTCGCGTTTGCAAACGGATTTTCTCCCGATAAAGAGCGCTGCCCGCTGATACCGTATTCCGGAAAGCTGAGCGCCGACGCGGCGGCTAACGCGCTGTGCGGAGTATTTGCCCAGGGCAGTCCCGCCGTAAGCGCGCGTACCGAGCCTTTAAGGCCGTTTGTGCTTATGCCGACGTGTTTATTTGCGCTGGCGGTATTTTCCTCTGCGGCGGGACTGGCGGCGGGGTTGTTCGGCGGGTTCAATTTTGCGGCGCTGCTTTTGCCTATACCTTTTTTATGGCAGATGATATGCGGCTTTTGGGAGCGCAAATATTCCGGCGTAAGCGAAAGTGCCGGCGTCATGACCGCGGTATACCGTTACCGCTCTAAGCGGCGCACTGCGGTATTCCCGAAAGAGCGGTGCGGCATGCTGACGGTAACGCAGAACATCTTTCAGCGGCGGAAAAATCGGTGCGATCTGCGGCTGTTCCTACCCGCCGGAGAAAAGGAAAAAATACGCCTGAGGCAGCTTTCGGCGGCAAGTCTTAAAAAAAGCGGCGTTTTTTCATTTCCCAAACAGGAAAAAATTTATGCAAAACATAAAAATACCTGTAGACAAAGTGATAAAAATATGTTAAAATAATACCAACAACTCAGCGTATGCTGATTTATCAGAAAGGAATGAAAAGACATGAACAACATACCTCAGGTAAAGCTGGGAATAGCCGCAGTAAGCCGCGACTGTTTCCCGATGAGCCTTTCGGAATCCAGATGCGGCGCGGTAGTGGACGCCTGCAAGAAAAAGGGCATAGATATCTTCAAATGTCCCACCACCATTGAAAACGAAAAGCACATGATGGCGGCGCTCGACGAGCTGAAATCGGCAGGCTGCAACGCATTGGTCGTATACCTCGGCAACTTCGGCCCGGAAAGCTCCGAAACGCTGCTGGCTAAATATTTTGACGGACCGGTAATGTTCGTCGCTGCCGCGGAGGAGAGCCAAGGCAATCTGGTAGGCGGCAGAGGCGACGCTTACTGCGGCGTGCTCAACGCAAGCTACAACCTGGATCTTAGGAATATAAAGGCATACATACCCGAATATCCCGTCGGCACCGCCGATGAAGTCGCCGATATGATAGCCGATTTTATACCGATCGCAAGGGCGGTCATCGGACTCAGTAAGCTCAAGGTCATCACTTTCGGCCCGCGTCCGCAGGACTTCCTCGCCTGCAACGCTCCTATAAAGAGATTGTACGATATAGGCGTTGAGATAGAGGAAAACTCCGAGCTGGATCTGTTCGAGGCTTTCAACAACCACAAGGACGACCCGAGGATACCCGACGTTGTCGCCGACATGGAAAAAGAGCTCGGCGAGGGCAACAAGATGCCCGGCATACTTTCCCGCCTTGCTCAGCTGGAGATAACCCTGCTCGACTGGATGGAAGCGCACAAGGGCAGCAGAGAATACGTAGTATTTGCGAACAAGTGCTGGCCGGCGTTCCAGACGCAGTTCGGCTGCGTTCCCTGCTATGTAAACTCCCGCCTTACCGCGCGCGGCATACCGGTATCCTGCGAAGTGGATATTTACGGCGCGGTCAGCGAATATATCGGCACCTGCGTATCCGACGACGTGGTAACGCTGCTTGACATCAACAACTCCGTTCCCGCCGATATGTACAACGAAAGCATAAAGGGCAAGTTCGACTATACTCATAAGGACGTATTCATGGGCTTCCATTGCGGAAACACCGCTTCCTGCAAGCTGACCAGTTCTACTATGAAGTATCAGCTTATCATGCACCGCGGACTTGAGCCGGACAAAGAGCCGGATATAACCAGAGGCACTCTTGAGGGCGATATAATCCCCGGCGAGATAACCTTCTTCCGTCTGCAAAGCACCGCCGACGCAAAGCTGCAAAGCTATGTGGCCGAGGGCGAGGTGCTGCCGGTAGCTACCAAGTCGTTCGGCGGTATAGGCGTGTTCGCTATCCCCGAGATGGGCAGATTCTACCGCAACGTGCTTATCAAAAAGCACTATCCGCATCATGGCGCAGTGGCGTTCGGTCATCACGGAAAGGCTATATTTGAGGTACTGCGCTACCTCGGCGTTTGCGATATAGAGTTCAACCGTCCGAAAGGCGTGCTTTACGACGGTGAAAATCCGTATGCTAAATATTAATGCTTTAATAACAATAAACAGCTGCCGAAAGGCGGCTGTTTTTGTTTTGGGCGGAGCCGAAAACCGATTATGTGGCTCTGCCCAAAACCCCCGCAAGGGGGGACGTTTTTTCACCCCTTGAACCCTACATGTTTTCAGATATACCGCTGCGTACGAAATACAAGGGATAATCCTTATCCGAATTTATCAACCTCCGCTGATTCCTCCGACAGGACACCCAGGGTAGGGGAAAGGCGACCTACGGTTCCTTTCCCCTACCCTCGGTTTCCTTTCAGACTTTTCTTCCTCACCCGACCCCTATCCGTCCCTTTATTCACGTCGCAGGCTTTGCCTATCCGATAAATATTATCAGCTTCCGTCCTAGCCACGATTTCCCTTTAATTACGCTTTCTATGGAGGGCACTTGATAACTTCAAAATACAGCACGTCCGCCGCGTCGTACAGACTCCTTTGGCTGCTTGGCGTAAGCATTATAAAGTCCTTTTATTATCTTGTTGTTCTTTTGACCATGCGTTTTTGCCCGCCCACCCACCCCATTTGTTTGGGGCTCCGCCCTCGAGAGCGAAGCTCTCGACGACTATCCGCGCCAGCGGATAGTTTACAAGCACCCGATTTTTTATTTTGGGATTGTACTATATTCGTGTTTGCGGACAGTTTATAAACTCGTGCTTTTTTAAGGCGGAGCCTAAGCCCTGATCAATTGGGCGCTGCCACGACCTTTTGGGCTCGCCACCTACACAAACCCCCGAGGACATTGCCCCGGGGTATAAGTCATATTGTAAAATCGGGATCAAACTCTCTTAGAAACCTCAAATTATCTATCGCCACCGCCGCCTTGCACCAGCTTTCGGCAAGCGTCCATTCCTTATAGTCGTTGCCCCACGTCCACGGGAGGTAAAACGAACCGTCGGACTGCTGATTGGCTTTGATAAACTCGCATTCCTGTTTGCACAGCGGCTCCAGTTCGGCGCTGTAAAATCTGCTTTCTCTCGAATCGATAAACGTCGACGGGCGGGGCATATATTCCCACCAGCGGGCGCTGTCGCGGCAGATAGACTTGTCCACTATCTCATAGATCTTGTCCGCCAGCATTTTTTCATCGAACAGCGTTGCTCCCGCGTCCTTGCAATAATCATACAGCGAGATAAAACAGCCCGCGATGTGCTGTTCTATCGGGGCGGATGTTATAAACCACTCGGCCGCTTCTTTGGCTATATTCGCGCCCTTTTGGTATAATTCGCTTTGCGGCGGGGCGTATTTTACGATAAACCCCGCGAGCGCGGCGGTGGGGTTATACTCAAAAGTGCTGCCGCTTTCGGGATATTTCCACCATACCGCGCAGGGGCAGTCGTTGTTTGACGGGACGGTGTTCTCCCATTGACGATGGCTGCCGTCATAGCCGTCGCCGCTTTCAAGATAGCGCAGAATACCCTTTATAATTGGGTGATCCGGCTCCAGCCCGCCGGCCTCTTTAATGTATTCGGTCGCTTTCCATACCCCCATAGGCAGGGAATCGGGGTTGAAATTATCCGGCTCTAATCCGAGACCGAAACCGCCGTCAGAGTTCTGATAAGCGGACAAGGCGGTGATAATGTCCTCTCCCGAGCCGTTTTCAAACCGGAATTTGTACACCGCAAGGTCTATCGGTCTTGCGCTGCGGTAGATAAACGCGCGCGCTTTTTCATAAGCTGTCATAAGCAAGCTCTCCTTTACAATTAGTACCTCTTATTTTACAGCATATTTTCCGGCTTGTCTTGTAAAAATCCGACACGCGCCGAAATAACAGCCTGCTTCGGGTTCATGCCGTGCCGCAGGCGAAAATCGTTCAATAAATGCGATTGGTCGGCGTAGCCGTATTTCTCCACCATGTCGAGAATATCCCCGCCGCTGAGGATATCCCGCCATAAAAATTGATATCGGATAAGATTTGTCAGCGTCTTGGGGGTCACTCCGACGTTGTTTGCGAAAATACGCTCCGTTTTGCGCTCGGATATACCGTTTCGGCGGGCAAGCTCCCGTATTCCTATACGCCCGTTATTTAAGATAATGTCGCTTACGATGTTCATAAAATCACAGTCGGCGCGGTCTGCGTCCAGCCTTTTGATAAGCAGCGCCTCCGCCGCTCTCGCCCTTTCCGAGAGCGTGTCGTGCCGCTCGACTATCTTTATAAGGCTGTCGGTGATACCCTCAAAAAATTCGTCGGGGAAATATGTCCGGTTTTTAGTACCGCAAAAGCTCTCTTTGCTGAACAACGCCGCCGTATGCCCGAAAAAACGTATGCCGAAAGTAGAAAACGTACCGCCGCTTTGATAAGTATGCTCGTCCATTGTGCAAAATACGGCACGGGCGGCATGTCGGGAATTGTCGATATTTATAATGATATCCATACAGGTGTCCGGTATGACAAGGCGTTTTTCGGTCTTACCGGGCTTGTTTTCCCAAAAGCAGCGGATATACGGCTTTAACGCATCGGAGGGCGTTATCTCGCGGTAACCGCCGCTAAAATCAAACGCGGTGGAGGTCATCGGCCGGTATGCCCCGGACAGCGTATCAAAGGCATGTCTGAGCTTATCCATAAACGCTCCTTTTAACTAAAAACCCGGCATGGCAGGCATACCGGGCTTTTGTTATGATTCCTGTGTATCGTGTACCGTTCTGTTCTCGGCGATGCTGCTCTTAAGGATCCTTATCTTGGTCCTGTCGCTGCCGGTCTCTATCAGCACGGTATCCTCCTTAACGCTGAGGACGCGTCCTATTATACCTCCGGCGGTGACTACCTCGTCGGCCACCTCAAGGTTATCCAACATTTCCTTCATCTTCTTGGAACGCTTTTTCTCCGGCCTTATGATAAGGAAGTAGAATATCACTATCATAAGCACCAACGGAATAAGCATCACCAGCATATTTACGGGATTTGCGGCGTTTGCCTGCGTTCCGGTCGCGGTCTGTCCGGCGGACAGAAGTGTTAAAAGCTCGGTCATTTTTATTTTCCTTTCTATAGCTTTCCTTTCTTTTTAACCGTGTAGGCATGCGGGAATCGAACCCGAGCCGCCTCACGACGATTCTTTTGGGCTATTTTGCCCCTTGCTCCTTGACAGGCGCCGGCCTGCCGGCGTCGCAAGAACCAAAAATCACCTCAAATTCATTCGCCGTGAGGTGCACAGCAGTTTTTACAGAGCAGATTTTCGTCAAGACAAGGAAACCGAACGAAGGCATACTTGCGTATGTCGAGCGAGGTTGACGCAGTATTGGCGGAAAGATGCCTGTAAAAACCGACTTGGGTTCGGTTCCCGCATGCCTAAGTATAGCATATTTTTCCTTTAATGTCAACCTGCGATGACTAACGTGCAGCCTGCGTCCTCAGCCGCCTTTACCGCGGCGGCGGTATCTGTAATTCCGCTCAGCCTTACCGCGGTGCCGTTTTCCCCGGTGAGTTTATCTATCTCGGCGGTAAGCTGCTTTATCGCCTTAGCGGCGTTTTTATCCACCGTCAGCTTTTTGCCGGAGGATATCTCTATAGATTTTCCGAACAGCGACGCGTCGATATTTACTATCAGCTTGCAGCCGCCCGCCTTCGCTATACTTTGTATTATCTCGGCGGACGCGTCATAGTCGGTAACTGCGGCGGACAGCAGGTCTGCGGCGTCTATCTCGATATACGACTGCGCGCCGGACGCGGACTTTGCGCAGGCCGCCGCGACTTCGGCCAGTCTGTCGCTGCGGTCGGCAGCTCTTACATTTGACGGCAGCAAATTATAATCGTATGCGCGGAACGCCGGATACATCGTATTTTGCAGCATAATATCCTTAAAGCCCGCCTTGGCTATCTCTGCGGTGAGCGAGGAGAGATATTCCGAAGTTATATCCGCCATCGGATTTGCCCACGGCTTTCCTCCTCTGTCGGCGTAATTATCCAGCCACATCCAGCCCGCCGAGGCGTAATAGCTCATATTATCCAGCCAATGCGGCGCTGTGCTGTCAAGCAGCGTGCTTATCGCCGCGGCAGGTATTATATTTGCGGCCTTGCAGGCGTCGGCTATCTGCTTTAAGGTGAGCGTGCCCTTATTTATATCATTTATATCGGACGCGGTCTTTACCGAAGATTTATAGGTAAGCTCGCCCTTTTCATTTTTAAGCGTGAATACTACCTTTGTGCAGCTGCCCTTTACCGAGTCGAGATACTTTTTAAGAGTGGAGGCGGAATCCAGCGTGCCGTCGGGAGCATAGAGGATAGATTCCTTGGGCGATTCCGGTTCGGAGCTTTCCGGCGGCTGCGAGCTTTCCGGCTTCGGAGTAGTCTCCGGCGTGCTTTCGGAAACCGGAGGAGTCCATACCGGCTCGCTTTCCACCTGACTTTCCACCGCCTGGCGGTCCAAGAAATTTATCACCGTCGGAGCGACGGAGTAACCCAAAAATACCAGTCCGCCTACTATCACTATCAACAGGATCACCTCGGCGACCTTTCTGCCGGTGCTTTTGCGTTTTCTGTAAAGATTTTTGTGATTGCGTTTTATTTTGATGCCTTTATTACGTTTCATGAGAAGCTCCTTTATCGTATTTGCAAGATGCTGTCAGGCGCTGGTGTTGTAGCCGGTCAGCGCATAAAAAGCCAGCGAAAGTATACCGATAAACACCATCATTACCGGCATACCTCGAAATGCCGCGGGCACGAGCGGGGAATTGAGCCTGTCGTTTGCGATATGCAAAAAGAACACCGCTATCATAAATCCGACGGCAAGACCTATTCCGAAGCCCATATACCCTGCAAGCGAAGCGTGGTACGTTTCGTTAAGAAACAGCGCGCCGAGCACCGCGGCGTTGAACACCGACAGGTGGACGTACTTTTTTATCTTTTTGAACAGATTTGGAAAGAACCGCCATATCAGCAGCAAGCTGCCGGTATATACTATACTTATTATCACCGCATATATCAGCGGCATTACTATCCAGTACCAGCTTTGTTCGTACAGCAGCAGGTCTATCCAGTAGGTGATAAAACTGGAAACGGTGGTGACATACAGTATCCCGAGCCCCAGCCCGACCATGTTTCCGGTATTTCGCGAGGCGTAAAACGCCACGCTGGTACCTAACGCACGGGAGAATATCGCGTTTTCCACGAACATTGCCGCCATCGCGGTGGTGATGAACTGAGTTAAAAGCTCCATGCTACACCTCCCGCTTATCAGCGCCGCGCGTGCCGTTCTTATTTATACGGCGGTTACGCGCGAAATTATACAGCGCTCTGAACGCGCCCGCCATTATCCCTACCATTATAAAACCGCCGAACGGCGCTTCAAACGCCGACACGTTAAGCTCCGCGAGCTTGATATCCGCTATGCTGCCCGCGGTGATAAGCTCTCTTAACGCTCCTACCAGCACGCAAACCACGCCGAATCCCACCGAGAAAAAGAACACGTCTATCATCATTTCTCCCCGTCGGCGCAGATAAAATCGGCTTTCGGTCTTTGAAAATATCAGCGCGTTGGTGATGAGCAGCGGCATATATATTCCTATAAGTCCGACGGTGCGGGGGAATATCTCCTCCAGCATTATCACGGTCGGGATATATATTACCGAGCCTACCAGCGCAAAGGTTATTACCCTTAAAGTATATACTATCTTTTTAGGCACGAAAGAGCAGATAAATATCGTCAGCATGGATATTACCGCAAAGGCTATCGCGATTACCACGCCTTTTTTGAAGGTGGTGGCGGCGATAACTACCGGCGCGTTGACTATGCCGGTCATAAGCACGACGTTCTGCTTGGCGAGGCCGTCCAACAGACTGCGGTCAAATCCTGTCGTTTTCGTCTTCTTCTGTCTGAGCTTCTTCAGACGCGGAGTCTGCTGTTCCAACTTCGTTTGCCTCCTTATCCTTTTGATTGAAGTGCTTTTGCAGATACTCTTTAGTATCCTTTATGCTGAACCGCTTTTTACGTTTTACCTTAGTTACCTTGCTGTCTATCGGCGGCATATTGTAGTTCACCGGCTCGATAAGTATTTCCTGCGTATCGGTAAGCGCGGGGGTCTTGCCCTGCTTTACATTTTTCGAGATACGCTCGTATGAACCCAGGTTTTCCCTCAAATACGCGATAAGACGCTTTACGCCGCTGCATATATAAAACCACAGCCGGTCAAGATACAGCGACAGCGCGTTTACTACCAGCAGCGCGAATACGAATACTCCCTCTATCTGCGCGGTCTGGCGGAATATCGCGGTGATAAGCCCCAGCAGCAGCCCGTAAAGCAGTCTGCCCCCGTTAGTAAGCGGTAACGTCTGCGGGTCGCTCGCAAGGAATATAAAGCCGAACAATACAAATCCGCTGATAAACTGAAAGGTCAGACTGTCCAGCGACGGAGTGATCATATAGGATACCGCCGCCATAACGCCCATGCCGCCCAGCGTCGCCGCCAGCGAAACGCTCTTGCGGCAGATAAGGCATATCGCGCTTACCGCAAGTATCAGTATATGGATAGCGCCCATCGGTCCGGCAAAGCTGCCCATAAGTATCTCCAAAGGAGAAAGCGCAGGCATCGCGCCGGTCTTTATAAAATAGCTTTCTATACCGTTTGTGAGCACCGCGCCGCTTGTATCGAAAAGCTCCAGCCCTGCGGAGGATACCGGATACATCAGCACATCCTGCGGATAGCACATTATCAAAAACGCTATCGAAACGGCGGCGGGGTTAAATATATAATTATCCTTTCCGCCGAAAATATGCTTTACGGTTATCGCCAGCACCGCGCCTATCGCCACGATATAATAAGGCACGCTTGCCGGCAGCATAAGCGCTACCGCCAGTCCGTAAGCGAAAGTGGACAAGTCCTTTATGCCGTATTCCTTTTTCGACAAAAAGCAGCCTATCATATCGGTAAGCACACAGCACAGCACCGATACCGCACATACCGCCAGCGCCCGAACGCCGTAGCGCGAAAAAGCCATCACCGTCACGGCGAGCATAAAGACTATCTGATCTCCATACACGCTGCGCGGCTTTCGCAGCTTTTTGCGCGCCGCCTCGGTAGTCATCAGCAGCGGTGCGTCGTCTATTTTTTTAAGAAGCTCGTCGTTAGTCATCGAGCAACTTCTCCTCTCTCTTTACGGCTCGCGCTTATCTTAAACGGTAAGCCGCGTCGGACATATCCTTAGCGCCGAACAGGTAAGTCCCGGCTACAAGCACGTTTGCCCCGGCCTGTTTTGCTATCTTGGCGGTATCGGCGTTTATCCCGCCGTCCACCTCTATCTTTATATCTATATTGTTTTCATTGCAGTGATCCCGCAGGCGGCGCACCTTTTCTATACATTCTTTTCTAAAAGACTGCCCGCCGTATCCCGGCTCTACCGTCATTACCAGCACCATATCGCAGTACGGCAGCAGCGGATATACGCGCTCTATCGGGGTATCGGGCTTTACCGATAATCCCGACTGCATGCCCAGCCGCCTTATTTCTGATAGATTCGCCGCCGCGTCGCCCTCGCTTTCAAGGTGTATGGTCAGCATATCGCTGCCGGCTTTGGCAAACAACGGGATAAGACGGGTAGGGTCGTGCACCATAAGATGTGTGTCGAAAAACAGCTTGCTTATCGGTCTGAGCGCCTTTACAACATTGTTTCCGTAGGTTATATTATCGACAAAAACGCCGTCCATAACGTCGATGTGCAGCCATTCTATACCGGCGTTTTCAACGCGGGTAAGCTCGTCCGAGAGCCGGGCAAGGTCGCTTGCCAGCATGGACGCGGAAATTATTGCATCTGTCTTGCTTTTATCTTTCGTAAAAAACGCTCCCCTCACTATACGTTTTTGAGCCTATTTATACATTTTAATAATACAACATCGCGGCGGTTTCGTCAAGATATATCCTCGGATTTTAGCTCTTTTTCTGCCTATTCTACAAAAAAACGGTAAGATTTTGACGAAAACTTATACAATCTTTGTCCTGTCGCCGCCGCCGTGAATAAAACGGGAAAAATTGTTAAAAATAACGCTGAAGGCAGGATCCCGGCCAAAAAAACGGAAAGGAAGCAGTATATGAAGAAAATAAAATTTGCGGGGCTTAAGAGCTTTATGAAAGGAAGAGGCTTTATCGGCGCGCTGTGTCTGAGCGTGGTCGCGGTGGGTATCGCAACATATATCGCCTACGACAATACTCTGCGGGAGATAACCGCGCAGCCGAGCTTTACTCCCGAGCTTCCGGCTAATAACAACGTCTCCGACGTGCCCAAGGACGAGAGCAGCGAACCGGAGACCACCCCGACGCCCGAAACCTCTCAGCCGCCCGAAACAAGCGTCCCGCCAAAGGACGAGCAGACAAATAATTTCGTCACCGCGCCGTCCGAAAGAATGCTGCCGGTCGATGGTGAGATCATCACGCCCTACAGCGGCGGCGAACTGGTAAAGAGCGAAACGCTCGGCGTATGGAAGACCCATGACGGCATAGACATCGCCTGCGACGAGGGCAGCGAGATAAAAAGCGCCGCCGCGGGCAAGGTGGTAAGTATCTACAATGACCCGCTGTGGGGCGGCTGCGTCGTCATCGACCATTACGACGGCTATCAGGGCTTTTATTACGGGCTGGACACCGCTTTGGAGGTAAACGAGCAGCAGGAGCTCGCCGCCGGTGAAATAATAGGCAGGACCGCCGCCTTTGACTGTGAGTCCAAGCTGCCGCCGCATATCCACTTCGGCGTTAAATTCAGCGATAAGTGGATATCGCCGGAAGAGTTTGTGAAAGGGTAAGGGCGCTTCACACCAACACTTTTAAGATGTTTCGCCTATTTATGTGCTAAAATCAGCAGGCGAAACGTCACAAAAATATGGGAAATGTGAAAATATTGTGAAAATTAGCACTCTCCCCTTGACAGTGCTAAAATGTTGTGATATAATTATGCCAGAACAAAGGAACAGAGCAGACCGTCCGGGGGTCTGGAACATCCGTCCCGTTGCTCAAAACATAAGGTTATCAAAAGTGTTATTGAGGAAAAGGAGGACTGACCTATGTTATTACCGACGATTTTCACAGAAAGTTTATTTGATGATTTTGACCGTTTTATGGATCTTCCGTCCAGAGAGCTTGAGAACATCAACAAGCAGCTTTACGGCAAGCATGCCGCAAGCGTTATGAAGACCGACGTTCACGAGCACGACAATATGTACGAGCTGGACATCGATCTGCCGGGCTTTAAGAAAGAGGAGATAAGCCTGAGCCTTGAAAACGGCAATCTGGTCGTAGCTGCTTCAAAAAATCTTAACAAGGATGAAAAGTCCAAGGAGGGCAAGCTTATCCGTCAGGAGCGCTATGCCGGCTCTATGCAAAGGACCTTTTATATAGGCGAGGACGTCACCGAGGAAGAGGTCAAGGCTAAATTCGAGGACGGCGTGCTGAAGCTCAACATCCCCAAGAAAGACGCTCAAAAAGCCGTAGAACAGAAAAAGGTCATCGCGATCGAATAACAATATCAAACAGGCCTCCTTTTTGGAGGTCTGTTTTTTTCGGTATCATGCTGAGTGTGAAAAATCAATGTTGACAAATCGGAATTTATAGTGTATAATTAATAAGCTCGATAAATTACACGCAGAGGTATCGAAGTGGTCATAACGGGGCTGACTCGAAATCAGTTTGTGTGAAAGCACACGCGGGTTCGAATCCCGCCCTCTGCGCCAAATCCCGGGGTAAATTTTACTCCGGGATTTTTTGTGTGTAAATATGACTATGGGCAGCAGACAGACGTGAAGAGAGCTTGCCTGTGCCGGAGCAGCACATCGTAAAGAATAATTGATGCAATTTGAAAAGCAAAGCGAGCTTATCTTTGTAAATACAGAAATTCATTTCAAAAACATCTATATCCCAATAAAATAATAGCGGCGGTAATTCTTGATTATAAAGTCGAAATGTGGTATACTAAAAGCACACAATTATAACTACCCGAAAGCGAGAACAATTTATGGATCCAAACATTAAGCGTTGGTACTCATTAAAAAAATTTGCGAATACCTCGGTGTCAGTCGTGACACTACACTCGCTTGGATAGAAAAAAGAAATATGCCAGCCGCAAAAATCGTACGTCTTTGAAAATTCAAGGTCAGCGAAGTAGGCGCTTGGATGAAATCCGGCGTTGCAGCAGATCAGTAATTTGAACCCGGGAGGTGCTCTATGGCACTTGAAAATAAATTGGGACTTTCAAGTTCCGCCGACCTTGCCCGCGAAGAAGAGCGCATCAGCAAGAAAAAAGCGCTTGAGCTTTTTGAAAAGGGTATTTTAGATATTCTTCCTGTCGGCAAGTTTTCTACATTGCAGGCGATCCATAAATATCTCTTTGAGGACATTTACGACTTCGCAGGCAAGCTTAGAACTGTCAATATTGCAAAAGGAAACTTCCGTTTTGCTCCTTTAATGTACTTGCAGGCGGCACTTGAGAACATTGATAAAATGCCGCATTCAACCTTTGACGAGATCGTGGAAAAGTACGTTGAGATGAACATCGCCCACCCGTTCCGGGAGGGTAACGGACGCAGCGCCCGTATTTGGCTTGACCATATTTTGAAAAATAAAATCGGCAAGGTCGTCGATTGGAGCAGGATTGACAAGGAAGATTATCTGCTCGCAATGGAGCGCAGCCCGATTAAAGACGTGGAAATCAAAGTGTTGCTAAAAGGTGCGCTCACAGATGAGATAAACAGCCGTGAGGTCTATATGAAGGGTATCGATCACAGTTACTATTACGAGGGTTATACGACCTTTAAGACGGAAGAATTATTATAAGGAGTTTCCTTAGAATAAGGAGTTAACCAAAATGGTATCAAATATTTGGAATAAGGATATTCCTGTAGAAAAAAGTCCTTATTTATGTGATGACGAAATCAAATACTATAATCTTGATAAATTCAAGCATGATGAAAGCAAACTAACTATGATCGATTTATTCTGCGGCGCCGGCGGTTTTGCTGTTGGATGTTCTTGGGCCGGTTTTGAGTCCGTACTCGGCATAGATCATTTTGAGCCCGCAATGCGTACATGGTCTTATAATCATCCCCACTCCATAGGCTGTTTAGGTGATATTACAAAAATAGACCCTAAAAAAATCAAGGAGTTACTCCAAAACAAAGGAATTTATAAAATAAATCTAATCACCGGCGGCGTGCCCTGCCAAGGGTTCTCTATCGCAAACAGGAAACACAATGATAATGATGAACGCAATTTTTTGTTTTTAGAATATATGAAATTTGTCAAAGAATTTGATCCTGATTATATAATTCTTGAAAATGTATCCGGCATGAGAAGTACCGCCGGAGGACAGTTTGAAAAAGATATAAAAAATTATATGGAATCGCTTGGATATATTCCTAATGTAGACTTGTTAAATGCTGCTGATTTTGGTGTGCCCCAGGTTCGCCAAAGACTGTTTTTTGTCGGTATTAAGCAAAACAGAGGTCTTGCTTCCAAATATGTTTTTCCTGTCGGTAAATTCAAAAACAAGTACCGTACTGTTCATGAAGCAATTTCAGATCTTCCGGAGCTTGGAAACAACGAAGAGAGTTGTACCTATACTAAACCCGCAAGAAGTGAATATCAAAAACTTATGAAGGGTAAAGGTGAAATTGAAAATATATCTTCACCCAAAAAGTTAAGTAATCATGTTTCGCCAAATCATCCACAAGAAACCATTGATAGGATCGCCTCGACCAAGCAAGGCAAACCTATGTATCCCAAATTCAAGCAAAGGATCCGTTTGCGTGAAAACGCGCCAAGCCCAACTCAACTTGCCGGCGGCATTCGTCCACAATTTCAATTTGGACATCCTACTCAGCCGAGAGGCCTTACAATAAGAGAACGCGCTAGAATTCAAAGCTTCCCTGACAGTTATGTTTTTCTCGGTGGGATCGTTCAGGAACGTGTGCAAACAGGAAACGCTGTACCTCCACTTCTAGTTTATAATATAGCGCTTCCCATCGCAAAGGATATTATAGAAGAAAGGGAAAAGAAAATGTATAGGGTTTGGTATAGTACAGAAAGCTTTGCCGACTACATTATTGACCACACACTTTTAAGCGGCAAACCTATTATTAAAAATAAAATGTATGAGAGCGATGCTAATAATCCTACGCACTTTCACACAATGCCGGATCACATTAGAAAAATTCTATATCTTGATGCTCCAGATTTGATCGTTGAAAAGGATAACGAACCGGTATTTTCTATTGAAATAACAACGGAAGCCGGAACAGGGCATAATGCTTTTCAAAGGTTTGCAAGAATTGCAGCGGCTGTAGAAAACAGCGTGCCTGCCTTTTACATTTATCCTGAAGGGAAACTAATTTCAAGAACAAATCGCAGAACAGGTAATATTATCACAAAGTGGGACGAAATAAATCCTCTTATATTCCGAGCTTTAGAGGGCGTTATGAGCGTGTATAACATTCCTGCTCTTCTGTACTATTTCCCTTCTGACGATATAAACACATATCGCAACGATCCTGCCGCAGCTCCTCATTTTGCAGATAAAGGATTGTGTTTCGACTCGGATATTATCAGGTATTCCGGTTGCCCGGATTCAACTTCCGGTAATATGTTAGACATGTTTGCCGCAATCAACGAAATCATTAGTGCGACAGAAACGCTTGGAGTTATCCCTGCGCGTGCTCGATTGCTAGGTAATGTTATAATAAGGAATAAGCGCAACGATATGCAGACTCAGTTTGTTACTAAATCCGGTAGCAAATTGGCCGAACAAATGTCGCCTCTTTCAGCCGCCCAAATGATTCCTACTAAATATCTCATTAATTATCTTTCCAGATATGAAAAGGATGGATATGCATTAGGTGAACTTCTGAAATCAAGAGAGATTACTGTATTATATCAAGTAAACGCTGCTTTCAGGGGAGATCCATACCCCGGTTGTTTGGCGGCCATTGATTATTTATCCTGTCGTCAGGGATCAACATTTGAAGATAGACGAAACAATCTTGTAATGGTGTGGGGTCGAATAGAAGTCGATGAGAACAACCAAACGATCATTATTCATAATGATAATGGCTCTACTATTGAAGATTTCTTTAAGGATGTAAAAAGCTGTTCTCGTAATAATCTTTTGGTAAAAGATTATGATGATCTTGATAATAAAGAGATCCCCAGATATTTTATGCAGGTAAGGTATGGTTCTACATACTCAAAAGTGAAACATATTCGAGTATATTCGTATTTTGCAGATGCAATTTTGTTTCCTGACGGTTCACTCTGGAGGGATGCATAATGACCGAAGAACAAGTAACCAAAGCATTGTTGCAGTATTTATCTGATAACGGATGGCAAATTGTTTGTTTCGATTTTCCTCAAAGTGGTACAGGCAAAGCTTTGCATCCTAATAATACCAACGGAGAAAAGAATAAATACTCCATAATTCCTGATATAATCGCAGTAAAAAACAATATTTCCTTGTTTTTTGAAAATAAAGATAAGTTTTATTTCCCAGACTATAAAAAAATTAATGAATTGATCGTGGATAACCAGTACACCAATGCCATAAATAATCTGCTTTCTGATCATAAAATAAAAAATATATTTTACGGTATCGGTTTGCCAACTGAAAAACACAAAGAAAAATCTAAAAAATCCGCCAATTTAGTAAACTTTATATTAGGCGTAAATGCTGATAAGTCTATTGAAATTTTATATAACCCAGAAAGGATAGGCATGCGGGAATCGAACCCAAGTCGGTTTTTACGGGCATCTTTCCGCCAATACTGCGTCAACCTCGCTCGACATACGCAAGTATGCCT
>CANRII010000003.1 GCA_947630685.1 uncultured Ruminiclostridium sp.
CCGTAAGTCGCATAGACATGGGTGCCCTCTATCTCGTTTATCAGGAATTTGCCGGTCTTTTCGTCTACTTTACAGTAACGACCTTCATACAGCTTGACCGCCTCGCCGTAAGCGTTCACCGGCAGGCCGTACTCGTTGAGCAGCTCTACCTTGATACCGTTTATGCCGGGATCGTCAGGCTTTCCGTCATAGTCAAGGTCCTGCGTCGCATGATCGAACAGCTTTCTGCTGAATATCGTCTTTTCACCTTCGGGGGTATCAACGGTGACATTTTTAGTGATATATTCGCCCTCGTCGAGCTCGGTATTATAGTTCTCGTCCAGCCAGATATAGCTTCCGATATAGCCTTTATCCGGAGGAGTTACCAATGCTACGCCCGCGGAGGCGGATTTGTTTATTACCTGACCGTCGGCGGTATCGGCAAAGTTGTTCCAACCGCTGTAATCCTTGACTGCTTCACGCAGATCGGAAGAGGTCATTGTATCTTCATTTACATATGCGGGAGCAGAGGGCAGATTTATCGGAGCGTCCATCTCGTACGTCACCGACAGCTTATGCTGCGGCCGAAGCTCATAACCCTTTTTGGGCTCTACGTACAGCACCTGGATATTTCTGCGCAGCAGTTCGTAATCGGTGTCGGATAGCTTGCTCTTCATACCGGTAAGCTCGCTGAGCTTTACGTAATTATGAGTGTGCTTCCAATTATCGTTGCCTTGCAGCGGGGTATAGAAACCTGCCTTTTTCGCATCCCAATCGCCGTCCGAAACAGTGGGGACCCTCGGCAGATCTTTAATAGAGTCCATATCCGCTTTTGTGATATTGCCGTTATTATAGTTGAACGGACCTACCCAAATATTAACGTCTGTGCCGTCGACAAGCACTTTTTCTTCACCGTCGCCCGTATCTTTGACCTTTACGCTTTCCGGTCTTAAATAACCGCGCCAGGTCGAACCTTTATCCGTGCCTCTCTTGCCGGTGTCGGTTATATTATCGTCGTCGTCGTACGGAAGCACATCGTATATGATAGGATTAGTGAATACGTTACTTCTCGACGAATTCGACAGCGCAGATTCAAAGCCGTATACCGTACCCTCCGGTACCAGCGACGGGCTGTTGTTGTCTTTTCCTCCCTCTGTACGGCCGTTTCCGTATTCCGAGAACGACAGCTTGCTGTCTTTCATCTGTGCGGATTCTTCAAAGGTTATACCGCCTACCGTATGCACAATGGTGATCTCACTGTTTGCCATGCCGTTGTCGTTGATATCACGCGTATCGGGAACGTAAGCGTGTACCGAATCCGACTCCTCGCTCGGCAGATACGGAGAGAAAGAGCCTTTCTTAAAGCCGTAGCCCTTTGTATTGAGCAGCGCGCTGTTGCCTATCACTCCGGAGGTCCTTATAGGCAGCATATATTCAACTACCAGCTTCTGCCCCGGCTTAAGAGTACCCTTGAAGCTCCAGTTCAGCACCTTTAATTCCACGGTGCTGCTGGTAGTTACCTCGGTCGGCTTGTTATAGGATCTGAATCCGTCAAACGTCAGTTCCGTTTCTTCTACCCTGTTTCCGTCCGAGTCTATGACATACCAAGCCCATTGCATGTCTTTAAGACTGAAGCTTGATTCTCCGACAAGCTTTCTTGTATAATCTTTATGCAGGAAAGACTCTTCATAATTATCGGAAACATTTGTGAAAAAGTCCTCGCTGGTATTCAAATTCTGGATATACGGCAACACCACCGAAATTCCCGGATCGGTCGTATTATCCGCTTCCTTATTTTGGAGCCCGACGTTACCCTCTTCTATCGCCCTTTCTATATCAGCCTGGGTGAAATTGTGCATGGTCACGCTGTATTTAAGGGTCGGAATGCCGTCGGACGACTTTATGGTAATGTTATCTTTCCAGCCTCTTTCGGTATCGTTTATCGCGGAGAAGTTCCAGCTGTTTACGTCTATCGCCAAAACCGGGTTCTGGCTGCTGACATAATAGCCCGCGCGCGCCGTATCAGCGGAGATAACGCCGCTGTTTTCATCTTCATAGTCGCTGTATTGCGAGTGTACCGACGCAAAATGATTTACATGCAGCTTATCCGGCGCGGTATTGGTCCTGGTAAGCGCGACAAACGCCGCGTTGCCGCCCGGCTTGCTTACAGTCATATTATCGATGTTGGGCGCAAACTCCGCTTCCGTAGTAACGCTGTCGGGCAGCGGACGATCTACATTGTGACGGTTGGGGTCCGCCTCGTCCATTTCAACGTCGCTTTCGCGGTCTTCTAATGCTTTATATCCGTTATATCCATCGGCGTCGATATCCAGCCTGAAACCGCTCGGTACAAGCAGCAGCTCGCCGTCTTTGCCTTTTTCCTCCGCCTCGACGACATACCTAACCTGGTATATGGTCGCGCGAAGTCTGCCGTCATTTATCGCGATAAAGTGATTTTTGTCTATACTGAATCCGTCTTTAGGCGAAAGCTCTATCCATACCGGAGTTTCGCCGATATTGCCGGTAATATCATCAATAGTGACGTCGCCGTCGTCGTTTTCCGAAATGATCGCGGTAACGTCGCCGGGCTCGATTTTTTCTCCGCTGTAGTATTCCGGCTCCAGCAATTCGTTTTCGCCGCCCGGCATTTCGGCGCATTGAACGTATACCCGCAGCTTTAGCTTTTCTTTAAGCTCGGCTATCGTTTCTTCACCAAGGTAAGAGGGCAGCTCCCACAGACCCGAAGCTATACCGAGTACGGAACCGGGCGTGGGTTTATCTGTAGGCTTTGCGGGATTCAGCGTTGCGCCGCTTGTTCCGCGGTAAGGTATACGGTAATCTATGGTAAAGGATCTTACCGCGCCGCCGGTATTTACCGCCTGGTCGATGTACATTAACATCTGCTTTGCGCCCTTTACGGAAACGTCGTCCACTATCTTATAGTCGTCGCCTATATCGGGGTTCACCATTTCCACTCTCGGCTCGGAGGTGTCCACGCGGATACTTGCCGCCGGCTTTAACAGCAATACCTTAGCGGTCTTATCCGACGCGTAAATATCGGTATGATCCCCGTCGTCGCCGTAATTAGCGGGATAAATGTATTCAACATTGGTATCATCATAGGATACCGTGCCTTTAAGCTCGCCGTCAAGATATTTGCCGTCGGTATCATCCAGCGTTACATAAGTGTCGGCATGGTAATCTCCGTCCCAAACCTTATCGCCGCCCAGTACAGGGTCTGTGCCGTCGGGAGCCTCCGCACGGTCGATACGCGCGGGTATCCCCACTACCATAACGTCGCCGTTGCCGAAATAGCCCGGCAGCTTTTTACCATCTACGAAATCCTGATACTTGGTGATTTGATCGCCCGGAGTGGTTATAGTAAGCTTGACCGTTTCGGTAAGGTCGACTTTGTTTTCCTTACGCTCTATCTGTACGTCAAAGCCTAATTTTTCCAGCGCGTCCTTAGTTATCCGTATAGGCTCGCCCTCGCTGCCCGCGCGCTTATACAGCAGATAGAAATCGCCCTTAACTGCATTATAAGTAACGATTTTCGGCAGCACGAAAGTGACGACTATTTTCGCGTGTGTAACGTCGCCCTGCTGCTCGTATTTTATTAATTCTTTAGTATCGCGGACGTTATCGCTGTACTTGTTGTATATCTCGGAGTAATAGTACAGAGTATCCCCGTACTGTACAGACTGTATTCCCTCGACGGTATCGTTCGTCTTATCTGTTTTGTCGGTATTTGTATGGTAGTACCGCAAATCCTCTTTGCTGTCCGCGCCCTTATCCTGAGTGTAGCCGCGTCCGCCGAGCCAGCCGTAATCGCCGAGCCAAGTGCCCGAGCTTGCAAACTTGCTGTCGGTATAATTTGCGGTAGCCTCGTTTACGCTGACAAAGCTGTCGTTTTTAACGCTCGGGGATTTTATTCTTATACGGTTAGTGGTATATACGCCGGAATCGATGTTGTCGTTTGTAACCTTTTCGCCGTTCAGATTTACGTCTACATGATCGAGGATCTCGTCGCCCTGCCAGCTTTCGAGTATTACCTCAGCGCCGGTCTCGTGGTCGCCGTCAGCAACGCCTTCTTCCTCCCAGTAGCGCACATCGCCGCCCTGCTTACTTTTACTGTCTGCCGCTATATCCGCGGCGTCGATAAGGCTGTAGGTGCGCTCCTTGCCGTTTATCGTCACGCTCCTCTGAATATCGGGGATATTGCCTATCCTGTCTTCGCGCTGATCATTGATCGGGTTGCCTGCGGTAACGTATGCGGTTTGACCGTATGAGGTCTGCGGCTTATTGCCTACCCAGTACGGGTTGTCGGCAGCGGCGTCCTTTACCTCGCTGTCGATGATGAATTTGAAGTTTTCCAGCCTGCTGGAAACAAAGGTGTGGTTCTGCTCGTACTGTAACAGCTCGTCTTCTGTACCCTCGGGCTGGCACTCGGTAAAGAACTTGAACGAGAAGGTCATACTCTCGCCGGACTTAAGCGTTGCCTTGTTCTCATTACGCAAGGTGATGTCTTTTGCAAAGAATGTTATCTTAAATCTTTTAAGCTCTTTAAGATACTCTACCTTGTAATCATAAAGCTCCTTAACGCCTTTTGCAAGCTTCCAGTCAAGCACCTTGTCGACATTCTCGCTGTCGGTTTTTGAGAACAGCGTGCCGTCTACAGCTTTTGGCACGATACCGTAAGGCAGTATATCGGTAACAACGGGATAATACAGCGTACCCATGTTTCCGCCGTCGGTGGAATAGGTATGCTCCCACTTGTAATATTTGTTGACCGGAGTACTATTCGGCGTCTTGCCGTCTGAGTTGTAATTTTGCTCGTGGTTGGGGATATACTTCTGCAAATAGTATTGGTTTTCTACATGGATATTAAGCTCCGAAGTATCTCCGTCGGAGTTTAGATAATACTTATACGGGTCGATCGTATTGTTTTCATCGCCGACCGTAGTCCAGGTACGCAGGAACGGCTTGCGGATATGCGCGCGTGTTCCGGTGGAGGCGTAGGTGCTGCGAGAACCGTTGCTAAAGCTGTTCTTCGTTTGCATATCTTTATCTTCGGCGGTGGTATAGCAATCGTACATTTCGCGGTTGCCGATATTCATACCGTTTATATACGGCATGTTCGGCGAACCGTTTACATAACGCGTGAAGAACTGATGATTCTGAGGAACGCTGTTTCTCGTGTCGTCGATATCATTCGTATGAAGATAACCGTTGTAGATAAAGTCCATTCCGGCGTACTGCGTACTGATGTTTGCGCCGTATGAATCTGTCCTTGCTTCGTTTTTGCAGCTGCCGACGTCTAAGAGAGTGGCGTCGGTATAGTTGGAGATGTTATTCTCAACAGCATAGTTATAGGTGTTGCCCCAATGGCTGCTTATATCGTATATCTGGTAGTAAAGCTCCTTTGACGGCTCGGCGGGACGTACCAGCACCTGATCGTACATATACTCGTCGTCCGGCGTTTTATATACGCGCGATGGGATATCCACCAGCATTATATAACCGTTGTCGGCTTTCCTGCCAAACCACTTTTTAAGCGGACTTTTTACCGTTATCTTAAGCACCCAAGACGCTTCTTCGGCGTTATAGCCCTGATAAGCATCAGACTTATCATAGATGTTGCCATAGCTGTCGTCGGTCTTATTCATGTTGGACTTACTAAGCTCCGGATCAAGCATCATATCCGGCGTTTGATATTTTCTGTCCGTATCGCCGGGCGCCTGCAATATTTCAACCTCTATATCGGCGGTCACAGACTTAAGATCCATATTATTTGAAGGTCCGTTGTTGGTTTTTACCGTGATACCGTTTGCTATTTTCGCGGCAAGCTCAGATTTTTTATCTGAAGAGATAACGCCGTCGTATTCTTCGGTAAACGCCGAGGGTTCTACTCCCTCCGGCATGATATAGGTAAACTCTATGCCGTTTTCTATATCCCAGTCGCCGTAGTTATATGCGCCGAGCCTTGTGGTAAACTCCTGATAATACTCAAGCGTTGTTATGCTGTCGTCGTTAAACAGCCGCATACGCTGGTTATAGTCGCGGTAGTCGTAAGTCTGGTTGTCGGTGTTGGTCAGATAATTGTAATCGACGTCATACCTGTTATTGTAATAGTTGGTAGGCAGGTACTCTTTTCCTGCGGCAGCGCTGTTTTCGCCGATAAGCTGAGAGCTTCCCGCAAGCCATGCGGTCTGCAAATGCACTCTCGCCTGCGCCCAGATAAGCGGAGCTTCATGCCCGTCGCTCCAGTCGTCTACGCTGTTCTCGCGCAGCTTCATTAAAAGCGCATAATAATCCCTATCGTCTTGGCTTTCCTTAGCCAAAGCATAGTGACGGTTATCCGGCGTGGGCAGCTTGTTATAATCCGCCTCGGTATCTGCAACAGGCTTATAATAGGTCGCCTGCTGATTATTTCCGGAATTCATATCGTAATCGTCAAGGCGGTTATTATTGCCGTTGCCGTTCTTTGTTGAGCTTGCCTCGCCCTTGCCGTTTGTGCTGGCGTTTGAATCGCCGCTGCCCGGCATATATACCTCTGCGTCTTTGAGATACTGATATTTGTCGATGTTGGGGTTTATATCGCCGCTTACCGCAACGTCATGGTACAGATAGTTCATGTCCATGAGATTATTGGCGTTTGCAAACTGCTTTGTATATCCGGTGTAAGTTACATATTTATCGCCGTGATTCCAGCCGATACCGCCGACATAAGGATAAGAAGCGGTGTCATAATAACCGCCCGCCGCGGTCTGATAATACTCGCCCATCTTGGGGTAGTAATCGACGTAAACGCTGTCGCCTTTTATATCACTTGAGCCGTTGCGTTTTGTGTACGCCAAGGGCAGGTCATTTTCCCTTGCGATGACCTTGTACTGTATTTCTATACGCTCTCCCGGTTCAAGCGCCACATCCTCAAACGCTATCTTGTAAACGCTGAATGTACGCTCGGTATTTTCTACATTAGTGCTATCAAGCACGATATCGGCAAACTGCGGGTTTGACGCCATGCTGTAGCCGTCTTTGTCGTCCTTGGTGACTATCATATCGCCGCCGTAATCGGGAGCGGTATAATCCTTTTTGGTTATCTTGTATTTTATATCCGACTTCGGATTGCCGCTTACGTCATACCATACTATGCTGAAATCGCCGGTGCAGCCATTATCCACCGTGGCGCTTTCGGTCTCGGTGATCTCGGCGGTTTGGATATACTCTGGTATCTTATCGAATATCACCGGGTTTAATAATCTTCCCTGAAGATCCTTTCCGGTAGTGGTGGCGGGGTTGTTGTTCTTTACCGTGGTCTTGAACCACATGGTATCGCCGGGACGGTACCCGAGCTTCTGCGTGGCTTTCGGGTCATATACTGTTTTAGCCTCGCTGTCCTTATCGAATATCTGCGTATGCAGAGTAAGCATCGGCCGCTCGCGCAGGATATCTTCGTCGGTCTTGCCGCTGCCCTCAAGCTCGGTCTTTCCGGTGAATATTTCGGATTTATCGCCCTCCACACCGGAAACGGTATTCGTAACGTTTTCGGTATGCTCATGGTAAAATACGACATTAGCGTCCAGCTGCATATTATAGGTGTCTTTGGACTCAACGTTTGTCGCAGCTCCCGCAGCCTTACGGACGTCGCGGTATCTGCCCACGCCGGTAAGCTCAAACGGCTGCTTTGCCGTTATCTCGGTGACGCTGCCGCTATCATAGGCGGGCACATCGTAAAACGTCCACCTTACGCCTATCGCGTTGCGGATATAGTAAGGATTGTTCGGGTCGGTGGTGCTTATTTCTCCTTCTTCTTTCCATTCCGTCTTATATCCGGAGGAATAAATACCCTCGTCGGTAAAGCTCGAATCGGCTGTCATGAACAGATACCATACGGTGGCTTTTTCGTCCTTAGTCGGATGCTTAAAATCTACCGGCTCGGTAAGATCAAAGTCCTTTAAGAAATTACCGTATGTGTCCTTATGACCGAAGTTTACGGTATAGGTGACGGAATCCATGTTGTGCCGCGCGTCGTTATATATTTTTTTGCTTGACGTTTTGCCGTCCTTTTCCTTGAGGGTGATAGTCATTTCCTGACCATCATATTGATCGGTATTATCGACGTATGCGTAATCTATATCAAGGTCATGGCTGTTATAGAAGCTCATTTCATTGTAAATACGGGATATATATGTATTCTCTTTGGTGCTGCCGTAGAATGCCGATGTGCCGGTGACCTTGCCCCTGAGGAAATGTATCGCCTGATTATCGTATTTGGTATACTCGGTATCTAATTTATAGCTTAGAATCTTGTTGTAAGCTCTTGTATCGCCGGTGCCGTCGGTACGGTATATCTCATACTGGGAATAGGTATGGGTATGGCGCGCCGCCGCCTCATATCTCGGGTATTGTGACCAGTTAGAGCCGGAAGCATTCATTATCTTGCTGCCCTCTGTCAGATCACCCTCCGGTATCAGCTGGGTCTTTACCCTAATAACTATTCCTGTGCCGGGCTTTACCGTCCATTGAGAGTCATCGATAACGTCTTTTCCTGCCAGCGTATCCGGCAGTTCGCCTACCGAGATATCAAGGACTTTATAATTGGTGTCGTTGTCGTCCGCATCGAAGTAATATTCCTTACCGGAGAGCAGAATATCCTCGCCTGATCTTGCGGTGATATTGCTGCTTGATATTCCGGTACCGTTGCTTTCGATCGTCCAGCCGATTATACGCTGACCGTTCGGCGCGGTAAATCTGATATCCGGATGATAAAGCGGGAGCAGAGTATTTTTAGCGTTATCGCCCGCGTTGAGCGTCAGCTTATACTCGACGTAATCGTAAGGCATAAGGTGGCTTATATCTACGTTAAGCTCATCGTTTTCGCCGCCCTCGGTTTTAGCGTCCATATCAAACGCAAAGGTATCATTATTTTCCCCCGCGCCGACGATGTCCATATCTACCTTCATCTCGGCAACGCGGTTGCGCAGATGTACATCCTCGACGGTATCGGACGTCATCGCAGTAAACTTGCCCGCGTTAAGGTCCGCGGCGGTGACGGTGTTTAGCGTCGGAGTGTCGATGGTGTTGCGGAGGTAATAGCTGGTGTTGTAATAATTGGTAACATAGTTGGTAAGGTCAGGGCTGATAGACGACGGCCTGGAATCTATCGTCCATGCGTCTTTTTCTATATCCTCCCTGGTGCGGTCTACAAATATGCCGTCGTAATAGTACGCGTGACCCTCCGGCATTTTAACGTCTACCTCAAGATTACCGTCCGCGTCATGCGGCAGCTGATCGTTTTCGTCCATAACTATGCCCGAATAATCCGGCTGGGCGGGAGTAAGCCATTGTCCGCCGTCTAAAACGCTTTCATTGGGGACAAACATCTTGTTTTCCCTTAACGGTTTTACGGCGTTAAAGGATATTACAAAGCTCTTTACAAATTCTTTATAATAAACCGCTTCGGTATTGTCGGTGGTGTAGGTCGCAAGCTCTCCGAGATTATCTTTAAGAAAATCATTTACATTAAACGCATAATATTCCTCGTCTTCCGTCAGCTTGAAATATTTGCTGTATTCTCCCTCTTTGAGCTCGGAGAGAGTGAAGCTCTGCGGGGTGTTGTTTTTGCCGTAATTAAGCGTTATCTCTGTGAGATTGAACCATGTACCCTCTACAAAATCTCTAGGCACATAGATATTTTTCAATCGATAATAGTCGTTAAGCGTATTAGTAACCTTAACGCCGCTTACATGCGTGGACACGCCCGAACCGTCCAGCGCGCCGGAGCTGTCCTTTACGGTGTTTACGTCGGGACGGTTTTGTATAGACACCTTGTAAGCCGTGACGCTCGGGTCAAGGTTGTTTATCTGATAATCGTATACTTCGCTGTTAACATCCGCGTTTACATCGTCGCTCTTCTCGTTGTACTTTTCGAGCTTTACGCCAAGCTGATACGGCAGGCGGTAACCCATATACCTCGCGGTATCGGTCACGGTCTTGTACGCGTCGGTCTTGTCCTCCATGAACGACTTGGATTCCATGGTGTTAGTGGCGTTTTTCTTCTCGGTATCGTTGTCCTCGTATATTATGTATACGTCGCCCGCAACATATATATCTCTATCGGAGCTGCTGTTACCGAAATCGGTGGGCTTGGGCATATTTGTCTGGTTAAGCTCGGAAGCGGATTCGCAGTTGCCGGGCAGATCGGACATATAAATTTTGTAGCTTTGCAGGAATTTATTTTCGGGCAGCACGAGAGCACCGTCGGGCTTTTTCTCGTCCTCGGTGTAAGCTATAATTATTTCGTAGTAGTCCTCTTTGCCCTCCTCGCTGCTGAGCTTAAGCTCTTTAATATTATCTTTATCTATAGTGATAACATCGCCGACAGGTTCAAGCTCGGAGATCGAAGTCAATGCGATACTGCCCGGCTCGGGATCGGGATCGGGCTCCGGTTCGGAGGATCCCGATATTTTACAGTTAGCGAAATTACCGGCGCATACATCGCAGTCTTTATTGTAGGATTCCGCAGAGCAGCGTTTTTCACCGGTGCAGGTGCATTCCGGCGGCTTATCGTACTTAAGCTGAAGCTCTATCTTATCAATATAATCATACAGAGCCTTGGAAATGTATATCTTTCTGGTCAAAAAGCCGTGATACTTCGTTGCGGCGTCGTATTCGATAAGCGGCAGCGTATCGGTAAGCTCCACCGTATCGGTGTAGCCGTGCTTACCCGTCCAGTCCATAGCATTTTCGTAATGCCAGTTGTTCTTTAATGAGTCTGTAGCCGGATATGTGTCTGTACTATTATAATCGCTGTTACGCATACTTTGCTGATAGAACGCCACGGCATATTCATAGCTTTCACCGAAGATGACGTTGTCGTTTGCGTCCGTACCGGATTTTAATGTCCATGTGCCTTTGGAATTTTTAACGCCCTTAAGTATATTGTTGTATTCGGGATAAACATAGACATATGCGTTAGATACCAGATGCCTTGCATCGTAAACATCAGTAGCCTTATCGCCCCAATACCAAGAGGTATAGAAAAAGTATTTATCCCAGTACGACCATGAGGATACCGGAGTAGGAGTAGGTGTTCCGCTCTCATCTTCGGGCACGGTCTGTCCAAACTGTTTTCTTACCTTTGCTTTTGCGCCGTCTCTTTCGGTGTAGCCGGTCACGCATTTATCGCCTACGACAAGGTCAGCGCCGACCGTCGCATGGCAATCGCCCTCGTTATAAAACCGTCCGGTGACCTCGAACATAAACTTGGTAGTCTGGTCGTCAGCTTTATACCATGTGCCGTAATCGGGATCAAGCGCTTTGCCGTCCTTTGCGGCTGCCTTGTTTATATCAAGGTTTATTATTATCTTCGCTATCTGCTGTTGGCTCTTAAGTGCTTCAGAGTAATTTTTAGCGGGCTGACGATAGTAAAGCTCGTTTTTCTCATCTGCGGGAACGGTTTTGTATCTGTCACCGTCCTTATCTTCATCGTTAAGATTGCCGAGCAGATTTATTCTGAAGAATTTGTTGTCCCCGTCGCCTTCAACAGAATTATTCTGCCACTCGGATTTATATATCTTATATTCCTTGCCGTCTTTGGTAACAACGGTTATATAGTTGAAATAATCCTTTGCCCTCGGGTCTACCTTAAGGTAATATGCGTCAAAATTATCGGTAGGCAGAGTGACGGTCATATTGACGTTTGCCGCGGTATTGAACGACCGTGACGTAACATAGTTCAAGCTCTGATGTTCCTGAGAGTCCATATTTCCTTTGACCGCAGGGTACGCAATTGGCAAGGTGGCGCCGTATTGCAAATATTGGCGGAAATCCACCATAAACGAGCCTATAGACTTATATCCGATGTCAAGCTCCGAATTGTCGTTAAATGGACCGTTATTGGTAGTTTTCCAGTATCTTGCTACATGCTCAAGAGAGGTGGAAACCTTATCAAAACGGCCGGATGTTGAGCCGGCGTCACGGTAGCCCGCCACTATCACGGTATCGAAATACATCTTGCTGACGGTCATCTGCGCCGAGTCGTTTCTATTTATCGTGTAAGTGTCGGCATGAAGCCCGTCAAGGTAGTTATTGCCCTGCACGGTGAGATATCTGTTTTCGCCGAAATTGCTGTCCGCAAAGCCGTAAAACTCCACCCAGCCGGTGTACGCCTCTTCTTCGGTAACATCCGATTTTTCGCCGGTGTATATCTCGAATTTTTCGCCCTCAAAAGCTATCCTGCCGAGATTATCTATGCCAAGCTCGATAAGGTCTTTTTCCTCTATGGTAAACAGACCCTTTTCGGCGGTAAACGTTTTGTCGCCTGCAGTAAGCGTTCCCGCGTCCTTATCGTAGGTAAACGCAACGCCGCCGTCCATGTCGTCGATATCATAGAATACCACCGACAACACTTTTTCAAACTTATCCAAAAGACCCTTATTCAGCACCAGCTTTGTGGTGTGGAATCCGGTGTGCGCCTCGTCGCCTTTAGTGCTGTCGTTTATCGGCAGGTTTATTATAAGCTCGCCGTCGTCCAGCACCGATTTTCCACGGTTTACCGCGGTAATGCGGAAATTAAGATCACGGTCGTACGGCACCGCAAACGCGTTTCTGTTCGCGTCGCTGAGCGTGCTGTCTTTCTGATCTTCACCCTTTTTTCCATAATAGTATATATCCGCCTCTATGCTGAGCGCGGGCTTTTCTACCTTAAGCAGGTTTTTAAGGGTGAGCTCGCGGCTCTTCATGGATTCGTTGTCCGGGGTGACGGTCATGTTGGCGTACAGATCGCCGTACCCGTCGGAATTACCGGTAAGCTCCACCTTGAGCGATTCCTTGCCGTCAACGACAGACTGACCCCTGTAATCCGAGCAGCGGATAACTATGTATTTCAGCTTTTCAATGTCGGTATAGTCGGAAACCGTGATGGTTATATTGCCGTCCTCGTCCGCTTTGAATGTTACGGGAGTGCCTGTAACGTCCTCGCCCGGCGCGGCGCTGTCCCAGTCATATAAAGTTATGCTTTCTATATCGGCTATGCCGGAATTGGTAATGGTTATAGTTTTAGTATCAAATCCGGTTATCTTGGTCTTTTCCCCGTCGGTAAGCTGCTCAATACCCGGCAAAGCGATAAGGATATCAGCCGAACCCATCGGCGCTAACGACTTATTGAGCACCTCGAAATAGTAGCCGGTATCGTCCAGCTTATTAGGCACGGTAAGAGAATATTCATTGGGCTGCCTATTTCCGCTGCTTATTGTGTTTTCCGATGAGGTTTCTTCGGGATCGGGATTTTTATTAAAGCTGTGTCCGGTGATATGCAGGTCGATGGTAGTGACGTACATCTTTGCCGAATCTTCGGCGCTGTCGTTAAATTCATTATTGGAATAATCGGTCTTGAAAACGCCTTTAGGGCTGAACGGAACGGATATGGGATTCTTTTCGTTCTGTCCTCCGGTGACATAGTTCGGCTTACCGTCGAATGCAACGTAAACTTCCTCGGAGATCGGAGTTTTCTTTTCAAAGGTAGCGAATTTAATATCCGCGCTGAGCAGGTTCTTTCCTTTCCACTTATCTATAGTGTTGGGGAGATATACGCTGCCGTCCTCGCCTTCTACCAGCAGGTTTTGAAGCTCCGAACCTTTAAGCGTAACGGGAGTTCTTGTATTGTCTTTCGCCGGGAAGTACAGAGTTATCTCGCTTATGTTCTGTTGGCCGTCTATCTTTTCCAGCAGCCCTTTTGAGAAGATTATCTTTTCCGTGATAAGGCCGTATTTCAATACGTTTTCCGTGCCGCGCTTGTTAAGAAGATCGCCGGAGCTGAACACGCCGGGGATAAGGTCGGATATTTCGGACTGGTTTCCGAGCTTATATCTGAATCCGGAATCAGGCATATTTATCGGCACGTCAAGCGCATTTGCGTACAATGTACCGCCGTTCACGGTATCGGGAGTATATGCCTCCACTTCTATCAGCGGATCTGCGGGCTCGGTCTCTATGGTCGCTTGCTCTTGCTCAAGGTATACCTGAAATTCTCTGTATGTTTCGGCATCCTCGTGCGCCGACTTAGGCACCCATATCTTATGGACATACTGAGTGACAAGCTCGTTGGGATATACGTCGCCGTCCGGCGCGATACCGTTTATCTCTATCCTGCCGTGCAGCTTTTCTCCCGGCAGTATCTTCTCTTTGAAATGTATGCGGAATTTACCCGTGAACCTTGCGCCCGGGTTTGAACTGATATATCCGTCTATAAGCGTGTCGACGTCGGTTATAGACCAGGCGGTCTCATAGCTCTTGAGCCCTTCGGTGACGCCGCCGTCCGTTACCGTTCCGAGCGGTACAAATTCGGACTTGCCGGCGGATTCAAATTGAAATTCTACGGTGTTCTCTTTTCTGAACCAGTCGGTGAACTCAAAGGCTTCAGCCTCCTCGCCGTCAAGGGGTTCTTCGCCCATGATAAAGGATATGCGCTTAAGCAAAAACTCCGTATCGGAATCCGTCCCGTCCTGGTCAAGGCTGTCCTCCGCATAAGCGTCGAACAAAGGTATATTGCCCTTGTTCTCAAAATCACCGAGGAAGTAGCTGCCCTCTCCGCGGATAGCCACCGTTTTTTTATCGCTGATAGTCTCCACGCCGTCGATATCTTCATAGACAAATTTTTTGTGGGAGAATTTATCCACGGCTTTATAGATATTTTCGGGGAAGTTGTATTGCTTCGTCCAGGTGTAGTTGCCGTCGCCGAAATAAACCGTATCATAAGATTTAGGCACCTGGAAAACCTGGTATTCTCCGAAAGAGTCTTTGCGTTCGGGAGTAACCGTGATATTTGTGGTATAAGGCACGGCAAATATGTACGTGCGGGAATTTATCTTTGTGGCTGTTTCGCTGTTGTCCGCTTGTATCGGCGTATCGCTGCAGCCCAGAGTTATCTGACGGTTAGTGTCGATAGTGTAAGGAAGCGTCGGCTGAGTTACATTGCTGAAGCTGACAAGATCCCAGTTTTCGAGATCTTCTTCGCTTACATCGGTGACGTCATATATCAATACGCCGCCTTCGTTTATCTTTCCTATAAAAGAACCTTCCAAGCTGTGGTAGTTTTGCATAGACGGGTTGGTATTCTCTACCGCCTTTCCGTCTATATACTGCCATTTAAGCAGGTCTTCATCCAGCACGCCTCCGCCGCTGATGTTGTCGTCTCTTCCGGCGCATTGAGGGATAACGCCGAGTGAAAAGCCCTTTATCAAGCTGTCTTTATCCTTTGAGGTGTTTATGATAGTGGCTTTGTATACGGTATAGTTATACTTATCCCAAAGCACGGTATGAGATATTTGCTGAAATTTGACGTCCCATTGAAGATTTGAACAGATAACGAAATATCTCGCCGCGGTATCGTCCTCAAGCGTTACCTCCGGAGCAGGGTCAAGCGTTTCCGGGTCGCTTACCTCGGAAGCACAGTACGTAGTATAGCCGCCCGCCACCTTAAACTCGCGGGAGGTATTCTGCTGAACACCGCTGTTAAAGCACAGCTTTAATTCCAACTCGAACGTGGTGCCGTATGGTGCAGTAATTGAACTGCTGCTGATCTTTAATTTTTGTCCGGCGGTGAATGCGTGGTCTGTTAACTCTGCTGCACCGGAAAGCGTTTCGCCGTTTTCGACCTCAACCACATATAACGACGGATCTACCAGCTTGAGGTACATATCTTTCGGTACTTCGAGCGTATAAAACGGATTTGACGCGCTTGAGCCCGCCTGAGTCAGACCGGGATTGAGCGTTACGGTAAAGTTGGCGCATTCTCCGTCACCGTGACCGATGAATACTAAATTTCCGTTTTCAACACGTCCGCTTGTCGCATTAAGCGATATCGTGGGATCCGATATTGTCGTCGCGTATGCGATAAGTCCCTCCGGCAGTAATGTAACGTCGGAGAATAATATAGCAAACCCCAGCACTAACGCCAGCGCTCTGTTAAAACCTTTCATCAGCCGTTCTTTCATAACAGATTTCCTTTCTGCACCCATGCAAGATCCATATTTCAGCTTTCATATACACCCAAAAAGTATACAAATGTATAAAGTCGATAATAGAAATGTAAATTTCAACCCTCGTATATGTTATACAACATATATGTTTTGTTGAAATTTACGCCATTCTTGAATTTTACTTTTCCCCTGTAAAATCCCGTAGTTAAGTCGAATAACGGTAATCAGTACATATGTACTCGTATACGACCCCATGGTATAATTGTATCATATTTTGCCAAAATTGTCAATACTATTGTACAAAAAGTACAAAAAATTAAATTTTGGGATTTGGGGGCGCTGCCCCCAGACCCCCTTTATGGGGCTCCGCCCCAAACCCCCGCAAGGGGGAATGTTTCCCCCTTGACCCCCTACATGTTTCCAGATATACCGCTGCATACGAAATACAAGGGATAATCCTTATCCGAATTTATCCACCTCCGCTGATTCCTCCGACAGGACACCCAGGATAGGGGAAAGGCGACCTACGGTTCCTTTCCCCTACCCTCGGTTTCCTTTCGGACTTTTCTTCCTCACCCGACCCCTATCCGTCCCTTTATTCACGTTATAGGCTCTGTCTATCCGCTACGGTTTATCAGATTCCGTCCTGGCTGCAATTTCCCTTTAATTGCGCCCCCTATGAAGGGCACTTGAAACTCTGCAATACAGTACGTCCGAAACGTTGCAGCTTTGCATTTGGCTGCTTGGCGTAAGCATTATAAAGTTCTTTTATTATCTTGTTATCTTTTTGACCGTGCGCTTTTACCCTTTGATTTCGGAGAAATCAAAACAACTATCCGCGCCAGCGGATAGTATGCCCACACCGCCCCATTTGTTTGGGGCTCCGCTCTCGAGAGCAAAGCTATCGACGACTATTCGCGAAGCGGATAGTTTACAAGCACCCGATTTTTTATTTTTGTGCTACCGATATACTCATGTTAGCGGACAGTTTATAAACGCGTGCTTTTTTTTGGCGGAACCAAAGCCCTGATCAATCGGATTTTACCCCACCTATATACAAAAATATCCCTCCCATTTACGGGAGGGATTTGAGCAGATGATATGAAATTAAGGATCTATAGAGTTTATCGTTTTGTCCATTATCTCCTTTTCGTCAAAGCCGACTACGTCCAGCATCTCCGCCTTTATCAGCTTTACCTCTTTTATACCGAAATAATCGCGGGCAAGCGTGCGGATATATTCATACCCGTACCTATTGTCGAGAGGACCTCCGGCGGTGGTGACAAAGTACAGCTTTTCGGCTTTGCACAGCCCCTGCGGTCTGCCGTCCTCATCGTAGCGGGAAACTATCCCGGTAATGTAGATGTTTTCTATATACGCCTTGAGCACCGCCGGAAACGAAAGATCCCAAAACGGCGCGGCTATTACGATAGTATCGGCGGCCGCCCATTGCCTTGCGTACTTAAACTCGGGGTCGCCGTATTCCCCCGAGCTGATAAGCCTTTCCCGCTTTGCCAATCGCTCGGCGTCAAGAAATTTAAGTCCCTCTTTATAAAGGTAAAGCTCCTCATGCTCGCCCAGTTTTTCAAGCAATGCCTTTGCAAGTATTCGCGTTCTGGAATTTTCCCTGGCGCAGCAATCTATATAAAGCGTCATTTTTCTCTCCCTTAAACATTCTGCCGAAGGTGTTACGCCTTCGGCAGAAACGAAACGTTGTTAGATTTTTTCAAATACCGGCATATAATCAATAGGCGCGTCTACTTTTACGGTCTGTCCTCCGGTGAATGTTTCTGAGGTGGAGGTCAGCTTCCAGTTACCCTCGGGTAGATATACCTCTCTTTCAAACTGATCAAGACTAAAGATAGGAGCTACCAGATACTTCTCACCGAACATATACTGATCGTTGATATCCCAGCATTTCTCGTCGTTCGGGAATTCGTAGAACATCGCCCTGATAAGCGGCGAGCCGTTGGTATGCGCTTCCTCGTACAGCTTTTTGATATAGTCGTGCATTTCTATGCGGATATCGTAATACTTGCGCATTATCTTGTAATTATCCTCGCCGTAGCTCCAAAGCTCGTTGGGCTGGCCGGTGTGCAGGTATCCGCCGCCCCAGTCGCGGGTGTCCAGCGGGGGTATGTTGTACGGACCTCTGTCGCCGTGCATACGCAGCACCGCCGAGTATACCGCGAACTGATACCATCTGATAAGCAGCTGTCTGAAATCCGGGTCGTTTACGTCGTCGGTCATAAAGCCGCCTATATCGGTAGTCCACCACGGTATTCCCGCAAGACCCATATTCAGTCCGCATTGCAGCTGATCCTTGAACGCCTCAAAGGTTGAGGGCACGTCGCCCGACCATACCACGTTGCCGTATTTCTGCGAGCCTGCCCATGCGCATCTGAGCAGATTCACCACCGGCTTGCCGTCCTTTTTCATCTCGTCGTAGAATACGCGGCTGTACATCTGCGGGTACATGTTGCTGACCTCCAGCGCGGGGCCGGCAGAGTATCTGTAATTCTCAAAATCATACACGCCGTAATCCGGTTCGGAGTTATCCAGCCAGAACGCGTCTATGCCGAGATCGTAGTAATTTTTCTTGCATACTTCCCATACATATTTGCGGGTCTCGGGATTGAACGGGTCTATCTCCACGCAGTCGCCCTGATAATCGTAGGTCTGCTGCGCGCCGCGCTCCGTTCTTATAAGAAGTCCCTTTTCCATCATGGGATAGAAATTCTCGCTCTTTCTGTCCACCGACGGCCATACCGAAACGATGACTTTAATGCCCATGCTGTGCAGCTCGTCCACCATCGCCTTGGGGTCGGGCCAGTATTGCTTGTCGAATTTCCAGTCGCCCTGAACCGTCCAATGGAAAAAGTCTATCACTATCTGGTCTATCTTTATGCCCTCTTTTTGGTACTGACGTGCGACGGTCAACACCTCGTCCTGAGTGCGGTATCTCAGCTTGCACTGCCACAATCCCATAAGCTCTTCCGGGAACATATCCGCATGTCCGGTCGCCTTGGTGTAGTTATCTATTATCTGCTTGGGAGTATCGGCGGCGGTTATGTAGTAATCCATCTCGCGGGTGGAGCGTGCTATCCATTCGGTGTAGTTCTTACCGAAGGTAACGCGTCCCACGGCGGGATTGTTCCACAAAAAGCCGTAGCCCAGCGAGGACACCGCGAACGGCACGGATATCTGGGAGTTGCGCTGTGCAAGCTCCAGCCCGCAGCCCTTAAGGTCAAGGCAGCCGTCCTGATACTGTCCCATGCCGAATATCTTTTCGCTGTCGTTCGGCTCGAATTTTACGTTCAGCGAATATTCAGTACCGCCGAAAACGCCTTTCCACTCGCGGTTTATCACCTTAAGGCAGCGGCTGCTCTTGGAGATAGTGCCGTCGTACATACGAAAATACTCGCGCAGTATCAGATCGTCGTCCCTGTAGAATGAGATGATACCCACGAAGTTCACTACCGCCTTTATCCTGCCATTGGTGATAGAGGCGATCTCGCGCTTATCTATATTTCCGTCGCCTGCCCAATGGTCGATAAGCTCGGTCTTTACCACCGCCTCGGTCTTTTCCGGCGTTTCGGTAAGCGCCCAATCATTGCCGGTGAATTTTCCGAGCATGGTGCTGCGCACTCTGAAAGAATCCTTGCCCCATGCTTCTATGCGGAGCATTTCGCCGTTATTATAACATACCAATGCCCCGTTATCGTTTTCAAATCTCATAAAGCTCCTCCTGTATCAAAAGCTTACGTTAATGATAAGTCCATTATACTATAAAACCGCCTGTTTGTCAATCAGCAAACCTCTTGGCTTTTTTATAAAAATATGCTAAAATAATATCGGCAGAACAATCTTGCATTACAGCAATAAAGCGGCGGACAAATCAAGGCCTTGTGATAATTAAAGCGGGTGAGGATATGATACGAATAGCGGTCGTTGACGACGAAAAAGAGTGTATCGAAAAGATAAAGCGGTATTTTGACGGCATGAGCGAATATAAGGCGGAGACCTTTTATTCCGACAGCGCCGAGCTGCTGCTGAAAAAATACGACAATGGCGAAAGATACGATATAATTTTTCTTGACATCGAGATGAACGGGATAAACGGCATAGACGCGGCAAAGCGTATCTGCGCCGCCGGCGGAAGCCCTCTTATAATTTTTACGACGGCTCATAAAAAATATGTGAACGAGGCGTTTTACGTCAACGCGTTCCAGTATATGTTCAAGCCTATAGAATACAGCGATCTGCGCTATGAGCTGGACAGGGCGGTAAAGACGATAGCTTTTAGACAAAGCGCCTTTGAGATAAATTACGGGCATGAAAAGGTGATATTAAAGTCCTCCGACATAATTTATATAGAAACGCGCGGCAGGCATCTTTCGGTAAAGACCGCCGACAATGAATATCTGTACAACGATACCGTAAAGGAAGCGGAAAAGAAGCTGTCAAAGCTGGGCTTTTCCAAAATAGAGCAAGGCATTATCGTGAACCTCTGCCATGTAAGGCGCGTTACTCCCACCGCCGTGGAATTAGACAACGGAGAAACAAAATATATCAGCAGACGCGCGTACAAGACATTTTTATCGGAGCTTAACCGGTATCTTTCGGGGGTATGACATGGATATCTTACGTATCATCACGAGCGTTGCGGGCTGTGCCGCGGAGGTCTATATATATTCGCTGTTTTTCAGTATTTTTACAACGCCGAAAAACGACCGCCGTCTTAAAATAATATTAAACTGCGCGGCGTTCGTTCTGTTGTCGGTAAACTCGCTGTTTATAGACATATTCCCGCTGAGAGCCGGTATCAGCATACTCGCCATTATAATAATATCATATTGTAACGACTGCGGACTGCTTAAAAGATCATATACCGCGCTGATAGCCTTTATACTGATGTGCGCCGCGGAAATAATCACCGGTGCGGCGACCGCCGCGCTGCTCGGTATGAACGTCGGCAGCATAATAGGAACGGATATGACGTATATCATCGACATAGTTATAAGCAAGCTGACGGCCTTTATCGCGGTAAAGCTGTTCGTCAATGCGAAAAAGCCGCACGGGGAGTTTGACAGCGGCTTTTCGGCGGCGCTGCTGATAATTTTTGTATTGATAATATTCTATATGGTCTTTATGATAGACGGTATGTTCACGGGGAATGAGCAGAACAACGCTTTCCTGTCGGTGATCGCTATAGTGATAATGGCGGCGGCGGTGATATCCGTGTTTATCCTCAACGACCGTCAGATAAAATACAAGGAATACCAAAGGCGGCTCAAAGACCTTGAACTGCAATACAAGCTCAAGGTCAAGGAGTACGAGAATATCAGGGACAACGCAAGGCTCGCGGGCAAAAATATCCACGACGTAAAAAATTTCTCGCTGGCGATAAACTCTTATCTTGAACAGGGCAAAATAGCGCAGGCACAGCAAAAGCTGCGGGAGTACACCGAGAAAACGGTCGGCCCCGTCGGACGTTCTTCCGGCATACCGACGGTGGACGCTCTGCTTAAAGCAAAGCTGGAAGAAATAAACGAGCTTTGCGGCAGCAGATACGTTTCGGTGGTGCTGGACAGCCTCGGCGGGATAGATGAAATAGATTTCTGCATACTGCTCGGCAACGCGGCGGATAACGCTATAGAAGAATGTCGCCGCATAGAGGACAAAAAAGACCGCGTAATAGAAATACGCGTTCTACCGATAGCGGGCGGTATCTCGATCTTTGTAAAAAACAAGACCTCCGGCAAAGCGAAAAAAGGCGTAAGCTCGAAGGACAACGACCTTTTACACGGCTTCGGCATCGAAAATATGAGGGCGATATGCGAAAAATACGGCGGCGATATGATCACCTCGGAGCAGGACGGATATTTTGAGCTCAGCATATTCTTACCGAATATCCAAGCTGATTGACCGAATATCCAAAACCCCTTGACCCTGCCGCTTTGCGTGTGTTATTATCTTCTTACAAAATTTTGCGGGAGGATAAAACCATGAGATCAAGATCATATTCTCTGCTTGCGGCGGCGCTTTGCGGCATTATCTGCCTTAATATATGCGCGTGCTCCGAAAGCAAAAACACCGGCGGCTCGGCTGTAAATTCCGAAAGCGGCGTACAGTCAGCTTCCGACAATAAGACCGAGGAAAGCAGTCAGGAAAGCAGCGCAGAAAGCAATACCGAGGAAAGCAGCGAAGAAAGCAACACCGAGGAAAGCAGCGAAGAAAGCAAATCCGAAAGTGCGGCAAACGCCGACGATGATCAGTACACCGACCCGTACTCCCCCGCTCCCTTGGGCGAGTGGATAAAGTCGATGGCATACAATCCGGAGTCGGAAAAGCAGGAGGTCATTTACTGGCGCATAGTAAATGTAGATCCCGACGCACAAGCATCGGTAGACGCATACAACGACGGCAATAATTTCTGGATATTAGAGCAGCCGGACGAGGATTTTATCAAATTTTACGAGGTGGATTATGAGATAAAATACCCGGAGGATTACACCGCGTCGGACTTCGGCATAACCTCAAGCAGCTTGTCGCTCTCTGCGGAAAAGCCGAACGGAAGAGGCTTTGAAAAGGACGGCACTTTGTATTTAGGAGTAGGCTCCACCACCGACGTTACCAAGGATACTCTCGGCAAAGCAGAGGGATATCCGCAGCCCGGCGACACCGTAAAATTCCGGTCGGTCTATACCATGATAGAGGGCGAAACCGATTACGTGTTCTGCCTGGAATACAAAGACCTTAACGACCAGCGCGTAAGCTCATACGCCGCGAGCCATTAAGCTTAGGCATGCGGGAACCGAACCCGAGCCGCCTCACGACGATTCTTTTGGGCTATTTTTGCCCCTTGCTCCTTGACAGGCGCCAGCCTGCCTGCGTCGCAAGGAACAAAACTATCTCCAAAATCTCTCGCCGTGAGGTGCACAGCAGTTTTTACGGAGCAGATTTTCGTCAAGACAAGGAAACCGAACGAAGGCATACTCGCGTATGTCGAGCGAGGTTGACGCAGTATTGGCGGAAAGATGCCCGTAAAAACCGGCTCGGGTTCGATTCCCGCATGCCTAGCCCCGAGAACACGACCTCTTGGCTTTTTTATAAAAATATGCTATTATAATAAAAAACGATATTTTCTTAAAGGGGCGTAAAAATGTTCAGGGTAATGTTTGTATGTCACGGCAATATCTGCCGTTCGCCGATGGCGGAATATATTTTGCGGGATATGCTTTGCAAAAAGGGCAAGGCGGAAAATTTTGTCATAAGCTCCTCTGCGACCAGCAGCGAGGAAATTTACGGCGGGCGCGGGAACCCGGTCTACCCTCCCGCTAAAGAGCAATTGCGCCGTCACGGTATAGACTGCTCCGGTAAACGCGCGGTGCAGCTTACAAAAAGCGATTATGGCAAATACGACATGTTTATCGGCATGGACGGCATGAATATCCGCAATATGAATAGGATATTCGGCTCCGACCCCGAAAGCAAGATACACAAGCTCAAGGACTTTACGACCGGCGGCGACGTGTCCGACCCGTGGTACAGCGGCGATTTTGAGACCGCGTACAACGAGATATACGACGGCTGCAAGGCTATAGCCGAGATGATAATATCCAAGCGGTAAAAAACCCCTGCCGGCTTTAATTTGAGTCGGCAGGGGAATTATCTTGAGCTTGTTTTACCGGGTCCATGTGTATAGACATATCTATATTGAGCCGCTGTTTTATCAGCTGTTCGATGTTATCGGCATGTTCATGCACGAATGCAAAGCTCTCGTCCGCGTTAAACTCCACATGGCAGCTGCCTATCGATTTAGCGGGGCCGTAGGTGTGTATCATTATATCATGCACTCCTACCGCCGCTTCGTCGCTTTGTACGATGGTCTTTATCTCCTCTATCACCTCGGGGCTTGCCGCTTTTCCGAGTATCTCGTCTACTATCGCGCTTATCATGTCCGAGCCGGACTTAATTATGAACAGCGATACCAGCGTACCCGCTATCCCGTCGAACGGGAAAGTAAGAAAGCAGGACAGTATCACCGACAGCAAAGCCGCGCCGGTGGATATTGCGTCGCTGCGGCTGTCCTTTGCGGCGGCGATAAGCACGGTGGAATCTATCTTCTTGCCGAGGATATTGTTAAATAAATACATTCTCAGCTTTATAAAGACCGATACCGCCAGCAAAATTATAATGACAGGGTCGATATTCATCGGCTCCGGCAGGAATATCTTTTCCACCGAGGACTTAAACAGCACCAGTCCCATCGACAGTATCACTACCGATATAGTCAGGGAGGCTATATATTCCGCCCGTCCGTGACCGTAAGGGTGCGCCTTGTCCGCGGGCTTAGAGGCTATCCGGCAGCCAAGCAAGGTGACTATGCAGTTTGCGCAGTCGGAAAGGTTGTTGAACGCGTCGGAGCAGATCGCCGTGGAGTTTGCGAATACTCCGGCGATAATTTTTACAAGAAATAACGTCAGATTACAGCAGATCCCGCATATACCGCTGAGAGAGCCGTACTCTCTGCGCGTGGCGGGATCGTTTATTTTCTCCGGCTCACGGACAAAGCGGTCTATCAATCGTCTTTCCAAAAAATTGTTTTTTATAACTATCAGCCCCTTGAAGTATCAGGTGTAAGATCGGACTTATATATTTATATTCGCTTTGTTATATTGTATGAATTTTTTACAAATCGACCGTTCCGCATATCTACATGCCTAAGCGGAACGGTCGATAATTTATTCAGTCGTCGCGGCGGGCTGTTCTTTAGGAAGCTCCTTTTTCTTTTTATCCTTGAACGCCAATTTTAACAGCACCGGCGTGATTATCGTGGTCACCATTACCATAATTACTATCGGGCCGAACACCGAGGAGCTGAGCAGTCCGAGCGACAAGCCCTTGTCCGCTACTATAAGCGCGACCTCTCCGCGGGATATCATGCCTATTCCTATTTGTATCGATTCCGAGGTGGTATAGCGGCACAGCTTTGCGCCGAGCCCGCAGCCTATTATCTTTGTAATTACCGCCACTACCAGCAATACCAGCGAGAATATCAATATAGTCGCCGACATTTCCGGCAGCGTCACTTTAAGTCCTATGCTTGCGAAGAATATCGGCGACAGCAGCATATAAGACAGCGTGTTTATCCTGCGCTCGATGTAATTCGTCTTGGATACGCCGGATATTACCAGACCCGCGACGAACGCGCCGGTGATATTAGCCACGCCGAACACCTCTTCCGCAACATAGGCGAAGATAAGGCACAATGCAAAACTTACTATCGCGTATCTGCGAAGATTGTAGGTAGTGCGTTTCATCCAGATATTGAGTATATAGTGCAGCAGTATTCCTACCAGCACCGCGAAAACGAAGAACAGCAGTATCTTGAGCAATGTAAGCCCGATATTTACATTCGGGTCGGCAAGGCTGGTTATGATAGTCAGCGCGATTATTCCCAGCACGTCGTCTATCAGCGCCGCGCCTAATATCGCGTTGCCCGCGCGGGTGGAGAGCTTGCCCATCTCCTTAAGAGTTTCCACCGTTATACTTACCGAGGTAGCGGTGAGGATAACGCCGACGAATATATCCTGTAGTAACGTTCCCGCCGCTAAATTCGGGTCGGATACGCCGAAGCATGCCGCCACTATCGCACCTCCGCCGAGCGGGACGAGCACGCCGCACAGCGCGATTATAGTGCTGGCAAGTCCGCACTTTTTCATTTCGCCTATATCCGTTTCCAGTCCGGCGGAGAACATCAATACTACCACGCCTATTTCGGACAGCGCCGACAGCACCGGCTGATTTTCAAGTGAGATAATGTTCAAAGCTACCGGACCTAATACGATACCGGCGAGCAAAGCGCCCACTACCTGCGGCAATCGCACCTTGCCGGATACCAGTCCTAAAAACTTCGTCAGCAGTAATATTATAGCTATCGATAAAAGATATGAATAATCCATCTTTCTTTCCCTCCGCTGTTTGTTCCGTATATATAAAAATAAGTGTTCTTTTTTGCCACCTAATATTTTATCACTTATTAAAAATATGTCAACGACGATTTTTACTTCCGTTAAAAATTTTTCGTTAAATTGGGTCTTTTGAACAAAAGGATAAACCCCGGGTCAAGTTTTATTGTGATTTTTTTAATTTAATAAAGTTAATTATTTACCGCTCAATTGACAAGTATCTTCTTTTATAGTATAATTGAATAAAACCGACAGTGACCCAAGCCGTCCCGCGTATGAGGCGGCGGAAAGGATATTTATTATGTCAAAGCTGATGTTAGGCAATCAGGCGGTCGCAAGAGGATTGTACGAGGCGGGAGTATCCGTCATATCCTCCTATCCCGGCACGCCGAGCACGGAGATAACCGAATTTGCGTCAAAATACCCCTCGGATAAAATTTACTGCGAATGGGCGCCGAACGAAAAGGTCGCCTGCGAGACCGCAGTAGGCGCTAGCATTTCCGGCGCGCGCAGCTTTTGCGCGATGAAGCACGTCGGGCTGAACGTAGCGGCCGACCCGCTGTTCACCGCCTCCTATACCGGGGTAAACGGCGGTATGGTGATAGCGGTAGCGGACGATCCGGGCATGCACAGCTCCCAAAACGAGCAGGATTCCCGCCATTACGCGATAGGCGCAAAGGTACCCTGCCTTGAGCCGTCCGACTCGAAAGAATGTAAAGACTTTACATTGACAGCATACGACATATCGGAAAAATTCGACACACCGGTAATTTTAAGGCTTACCACCCGCGTAAGTCATTCCCAGTCCGAGGTCGAGGAGCTCGAGCCGACGGAATACGCCTTAAAGGATTATAACAAGGATATCGCAAAATACGTCATGACCCCGGCGAACGCCATTAAAAAGCACGTGCTGGTAGAACAGCGCACCGCCGCTCTTACCGAGTACGCCGAAAGCTGCGCGCTGAACGTTGTCGAGGACACAGGCTCTGATATCGGCGTGATAACCTCAGGTATCTGTTATCAATACGCTAAAGAGGCGCTGGGGGATAAGGCGAATTATCTTAAGCTCGGCATGGTAAACCCCTTGCCGGTAAAGCTGATAAAGGATTTTGCCGCTAAGTGCAAAACGGTATATGTGATAGAAGAGCTGGACGACGTTATCGAAACTCATTGCCGCAGTATCGGAGTAGACGTAGTCGGCAAGGAGAAATTCACCTATCTCGGGGAATATTTCCAAAGCACGATAAAGAAGGTCATACTCGGCGAAACGGACAGTTTTAAGGAATTTCCCGAGCCGATACCGGTGCGGCCTCCGGTGCTTTGCGCGGGCTGCCCGCACAGGGGTATCTTCTACATACTTAAAAAGCTCGGCGTTACGGTGAGCGGCGATATAGGCTGCTATACCTTAGGCTCCGCCGCGCCGCTTTCGGCGATGGATACCACGGTATGTATGGGCGCGTCGGTCAGCGGGCTGCACGGCTTTAACAAAGGCAGACGCGGCGAATATGAGGGCAAGGCGGTCGCGGTGATAGGCGACAGCACCTTTATCCACAGCGGCGTTACCGGTCTTATAAATATCGCCTACAACCGCAGCAATTCCACCGTGATAATACTGGATAACAGCATAACCGGCATGACCGGCCACCAGAACAATCCCGCGAACGGAAAGAACATTTACGGCGATCCCGCCGCGGCGGTAGACCTTGAGGCGCTCGCAAGGGCGGTAGGTATAAACAGCGTCAGGGTGGTAGACCCTAACGACCTTGCCGCCGTCGAACAGGCGGTAAAGGAAGAGCTTGCAAAGCCGGAGCCGTCGGTGATAATCGCACGCAGACCCTGCGCTTTGCTCAAAACCGTAAAGCACAAGCCGCCGTTTAAGATAAACGCGGATAAATGCAAAAACTGCAAGTCGTGCATGAGGATAGGCTGTCCGGCTATCTGCTGGGGAGAAAAGCACGTTACGATAGATCAGACGTTGTGCGTAGGCTGCGGATTATGTACCCAGCTTTGCAAATTCGGCGCGATAGAAGAATAAAGGCGGTGTTGATATGAACAAAGCTATAATGATAGTAGGAGTCGGCGGACAGGGAACATTGCTTGCCAGCCGTATACTCGGGAATGTGCTTATAAGCTCCGGCAAGCAGGTAAAGGTGAGCGAGGTACACGGAATGAGCCAGCGCGGCGGCTCGGTAGTGACTTATATAAAATACGGCGACGAGGTATACAGCCCGGTTATCGAAAAAGGACAGGCGGATATAATAATCAGCTTTGAGCTACTGGAGGCGGCTCGCTGGATGTCCTATCTTAAAGAGGGCGGCGAGCTTATCACCAACACTCAGCGCATTTCACCGATGCCGGTAATAACCGGAGCGCAGAGCTATCCCGAAAATATCGAGGATAAGATACGCGCGGCGGGGGTAAAGCTGACGGCGGTGGACGCTTTGGCGGCGGCGGAAAAGGCGGGCAGCTCCCGCTCGGTAAACGTCGTGCTGATGGGCGTGCTCTCAAAGCTGCACAATGATTTTGATAAAGAGCTGTGGGAAAAAGCCGTCGAGCAATGCGTTCCCACTAAAGTGCTGGAGATAAATCAAAAGGCGTTTGCCCTCGGCCGAGAGCTGGTATAAAATGAGAGTGCTTAAAGGCTGCGCGGCAAAGGACGGCTTTTATCTGCCGGCGGAATTTGAGCGGCAGGCGGGCTGTATCATGATATTCCCCGAACGGGCGGATTCCTGGCAGTATGGGGCGGTAAAGGCGCGTCAGGCGTTCGCCGCTGTCGCCTCGGAGATAGCAAAGTGCGAAAGCGTCACGGTATTAGCAAGCGCGGCGCAATATAAAAACGCGCGGAGGATAATGCCGGAGTCGGTCAGAGTAGTGGAAATGTCCACCGACGACGCATGGGCAAGGGATATATCGCCGGAATTTCTAACCGACGGAAAAGGGACTTTGCGCGGGGCGAGCTTCGGCTTTAACGCGTGGGGCGGACTGTACGACGGGCTGTATTTTCCGTGGGACAAGGACGACGCGGCTTCCGAAAAGCTGTGCGATCTGTTTGACGTCGATATGTACGACTGTCACGATTTTATCCTTGAGGGCGGAAGTATCAGCTGCAACGGCAAGGGCACGCTGCTTACCACCGAGGAATGCCTGCTCAGCAAGGGCAGAAACTCCTCTCTTACCAAACAGCAGATAGAGCAAAAGCTGTGCGAATTTCTGGGCGTTAAAAAGGTCATATGGTTAAAGCACGGGCTTATCGGCGACGAAACTAACGGTCATGTGGATAATATCTGCGTATTCTGCGCCGAGGACGAGGTCATACTGTCGTGGGACGAGGATGAAAACAGCGCGCAGCACGCTGTTTGTCGGGAATGCTCGGAAATCCTCGAAAATTCCACCACCGCCGACGGCAGACCGATAAAGGTGCATAAGATACCCATGCCCTCCCCGGTTTTCATGACCGAAGAGGAATGTGCGGGACTGGATTATTTTAACGGAGCGCCCACCCGCTCGGCGGATATACCGCTCGGCGCGAGCTACGTAAATTTGTTTATCGCAAACGACCGCGTGGTAATGCCGTTTTTCGGTGGGGAGAACGCCGAGGCGGATATTCGAGCTAAAGAGCTTTTGCAAAAAATATTCCCCGACCGAAAAGTGACGGGGATATACGCGCGGGATATTCTTATAGGCGGCGGGAATATCCATTGTATAACGCATCAGATACCGGAAAGGCGGTGCCGAAATTGAAAAAACTTACCTTGGCGGCGGTCCAGATGTCCTGCTGTGAGGAGCGGGAGGAAAACATTGAAAAGGCGGTCGGCTTTGTTTATGAGGCGGCGGACAAAGGCGCGGATATAATACTGCTGCCGGAGCTGTTTGAAACGCCGTATTTCTGCCAGCAGAGAAATTACGATTTTTACTACATGGCGGAAAAGACCGAGGACAACCCCGCGGTAAAGCGGCTGTGCGCGGCTGCGCGGCAGACCGGCGCGGTGATACCGGTCAGTTTTTATGAAAAATGCGGGAACACCGCTTTTAATTCCGTTGCCGTGATAGACGCGGACGGTACTGTGCTCGGAGTGTACCGCAAAAGTCATATCCCGGACGACCATTTCTATCAGGAGAAATTTTACTTTTCGCCCGGCGACACCGGATTTAAGGTATGGGATACCAAATTCGGGAAAATAGGCGTGGGTATATGCTGGGATCAATGGTTCCCGGAGGCGGCGCGCTGCATGGCGCTTATGGGCGCGCAGCTGTTATTATATCCCACCGCGATAGGCAGCGAGCCGATACTTGAATGCGACTCTATGCCGCATTGGCGCAGAGCTATGCAGGGTCACGCGGCGGCGAATCTCGTTCCGGTAGCGGCGGCGAACCGCATAGGCACCGAGTACGTTTATCCTTCTGAGGAAAATCAGCGGCAAAGCTCCTCGCTGACGTTCTACGGCTCGTCGTTCATCACCGACGCGACCGGAAAAATAATAGCCGGAGCCGACCGCAAAACGGAGGGGATAATAACGGCAGAGTTAAATCCCGACGCGAACGAGGAATTACGGCAAAGCTGGGGAGTTTTCCGCGACCGCCGTCCGGAGCTTTACGGGAGATTGTTACAATACTGAATCTAAAAAGTCCGTTTTCAAAGCGGACTTTTTTAATATATAAGTTCTTTTCTAAGCTGCTCGAGTATCTTCTTTTCTCTGCGGGAGACCTGAACCTGCGTCATACCGAGCAGCTCGGCGGTCCTGCTTTGGGTGAGCTCCTCTCCGTAACGCAGCCAGATAAGTCTGCGGTCGTCGGCGTTCAGTCTGTCCAGCGACTGGCGCAGCGCTATTTTCTCCACCGATAAGGCTTGCGGCGGCTCTACCGCTATATCCGCCTGCTTTCCCTCGTCGTCATCGTCGTAAACGGTGAGCGACAACGCGGGCTGTGACGCCGAAAGCGCCATCGCCGCCTGCTCGCAGCTTATCCCCAATCGGTCGGCAAGCTCGCTGAGTCTTGGTTCCTGTCCCTCCTTTTGCAGTTCCTCCTTAAGCCGATATATTTTGATAGAAAGCTCCTTTAACGGCCGGCTCACCTTGACCGCGCCGCTGTCGCGGAATAATTGCTTTATCTCTCCGAGTATCACCGGTACGGCGTAGGTGGAGAATTTCAGCCCGCGTTCCGGCTCGAAGCGGTTGCCGGCTTTCACAAGACCCATAAGTCCCGCGGAATAAAGCTCCTCGTAATCTATGCCGCGCCCGCGGAATTTTCCCGCCAGAGAATGTACCAGCGCTATATGCTCGGTGATGAAAGAATTGTCGTGCTCTGCGCTCATTTTTTGCCTAGCTTCTTTTCCATTATTACGGTAGTTCCGCGCCCCGGAGAGGAGGATACTTTCAGCCGGTCGGTAAAGCTCTCCATCACCGAAAAGCCCAGCCCCGCGCTCTCCCCGTACTGCGACGTGGTGAACAGCGGGGTCATAGCCTGCTTTATGTCCTCTATGCCGCAGCCCTTGTCCCGCACCTTTATGTAAATACCGCCGTCATACAGCCGCGCGGTCAGCTCTATTTCTCCGACGGTATCGGGGTAGGCGTGCACTATGCAGTTTGTCACCGCCTCGGACACCGCCGAGCGCAGGTCGCTGAGCTCCTCCACCGTCGGGTCAAGCTGCGCGGCAAACGCCGCCACCGCAGAGCGCGCAAAGCTCTCGTTTCGGGACAACGCGGGTATTTTCAGCTTAAAGCTGTTGTTGTATTGTTTTTTCGACATTTTATTTTGCTCCTTTTCGGTCGTCGTTTATGATAAGTCGGGTAAGTCCCGCCAGCATAAGCAGCTTTCGCACCGGAGGGGAGGGATTTTTCACCGCCAGCCCGCCGCCGAGCGATTCCATAAGGCGCTGCCTGCCTAAGATAAGCCCTATGCCGGAGCTGTCGCAGAATTCTACCCCGGACAATTCCATTATCAGCATGGAGGGCATACTGCGTTCTATCTCGCCGTCTAAGCGTATCCGTATTTCGGAGGCGGTGTGGTGGTCGATATCGCCGCCTATCGCCGCACAAAGATATTTGTCGCCGTGAGTAATGTTCAGCTTCATAATGCCTGTCCTTTCTTTTTATGACATTGTAGCATAATGTTTTTGAAAAAACGCTCGAAAAAAGGGAACGAAAAAATTTTTTCATAAAAATAAGACTGCCGCTTTTACCGGCGGCAGCCTTATTATCATTCCGTCTTATCGGTTTTCATCTTTTCATACAGCTCTCCGCGAAAGTCCATCTGATGGAAATCGCCGTTTTCGGTTTCCCGAAAAAGCTTATCTCCGAGGTCTATGCGGATAACGTCATGGACGGAGTTTCTGTCGGAGAACGGCAGCAGCTCCATGTACTTTTCCCCGTACCAATGCTTAAGATAATCGTCGTACCTTTTAAGCACCGGCAGCGAATGCCCGCAAAAATCTTTATAGGTTATCTCGTCGAACCATTCCGACGGGAACGCGCCGACCTTCTTAAGATTGAACCCACTGCCGTCTATACGGAAATGCGTATCCTTTTTTTCGTACTGCTCCAGCAGCCTTATATATAAATGTCTGAAAAACGTGGTGGGGAACAGCCGCATTATCGGCAGCATTACCAGCGAGAAATAATAATGTATATGCTTTCTCGGACGATTTACCCACCTCATGCCCAGCACGCGGCGCATTATCTGTATCTTGCGGATATGGCGCGCCTGCTTTTTCGGCTTGTCGGAGGTCTTGTAATATACGAAAATGTCGATATATACGCCGTTGTGCATTTTGAACTGATTTGCGTAAGAGGTGGAGAACACGGTGTTTTCAACGCGTATTTTATCGTGGATATAAAGGCTCTCCGGCTCAAGGTCGGTGGTCTGATAGAAATAATTATGAGTAAGCTCCGGCGGGCAGACCTTTACGAATTTTTTGTAATCCTCCGGCAGCATTCCTATATCCATATCGTCGTCCCACGGGATAAAGCCGCCGTGCCGCAAAGCGCCGAGCATGCTTCCTCCGGCGAGAAAATACTTTATATCATGCTTTTTGCATATCTCGTCTACCTGAAGGATAAGCTCCAGCTCTAACTGCCTTATGCGGTCTATCTTGCCGTAATAAACGTCTATTTTTCTGGTGACGTAATGCTCGTTGTCCTCTAACGCGGAGAGCGCGGTGGCGTGTATCGATTCTCTTAAATTAGTGGACATCGCCTTGGACTTCTTCGCGCCGACTATGAATTTTATCTTGCGGGGATTAAGCACGTGATAGCGCATGATATCGCTGGGTTCGCCCTCGGTCTTAAGCTCTATTTTAAGGTGAGTGAACAGCGTATACAGATCGTAGATAAGCTCGAACAGGGAAAAATGCCAAGAGCTTATCTGGTATATGTTGCCGTTTATGTCCGCGACGGCGACTATCATTGTCTTTATCACCGCGTCTTTGATATATGAAGCCGACCAGTATTCCACCCTGGCGTCGGCAGGCGCGGTTATCGAACCCGAATTTTTTATCTCGGAAATAAATTTCTGCAAGGTAACTCCGCTGTCGTCCGGTATATGCGGGCCTATCAGCGTATCTATGCGTATCGCGTTTATTTTGAGCGTTTCGGCGTAGCCGCGGCATACCTCCTCTAACCTAAGCAATGTATGCGGCGCGCTGCCCGGCTCGGCGTTGCGGTAAACCACCTCGTATTCTCTTTCAGAAATGCCGTATAACCCCTCCGGCAGGGTATCTATAGGGGGTATATATACCGCGTGCAAAAATACGCAGCCGTCGATTCCCGAGGCATAATCAAGATAGCTTTTCAGCAGTTCGCAGCGCTTGTCCGCGTCGGTAGGCTTGCGAAGATTTGTAAAGAAAACTATCAGCGTCTTTGTTTTATCGTCAAGTCCCGCGTCGATGATCTTTGCGGGAGCATCCTCTTTAAGCTGTGCCAGCGCGTCGTATCTTGTCACTATATCAGGAAATTTGTCGTTTATAAACCGCTCAAAAAAGTCGTCTTTTCCTCCGTCCTCATAGACAAGGCTTATCACGGCGGGCTTTTCCTCCGTAACATTTCGCGCCAAAGCGGCGGCGAGGTAATAGGAATAAGGGTGCCCGTCGCAAACGATGACGCAGTTATTGAATTTCATCATGCCAAGCGAGGATATCTGTTTTCCCGCGCTGTTTACTATATCATATACATATTCGCTCATATTTGTTTCGCGCCGCGGCGCATTTTCTCCTTAAGGTAATTTTCAGCGCATGCTTTCGGTCATTTTTTCAAGGCCGGTGCGCAGATCGACCTTTTCCGTCCAGCCCAGACCTTTGAGCTTTTTATTGGACAGTACCGAATCCTTTATCGGTGAGAACTTGCTTTTTTCCTCCTCGGTAGGCAGGTCAAAGCGGAGCGTCACGCCCTCGTCCTTATATATATCCTCCAGCGTTTTGCCGATATTTGCGATAGTGGTAGTGCAAAGCGACGAGGCGATATTATACGCCTGCCTGTCCTCGCCCGATAGCAGCACGGTAAGCAGTCCCGAAACAGCGTCGGATATATAGGTGTAGGAGCGAAGCTGCTCGCCCTTGCTTTTAAGCGCCATTTCCCCGCGCTGTGCGGCGGCTCTTGTAAGTATAGCCACCACCTTGGAATCGTCCTTTTTTATCCCCGCGCCGAAGATGTAGCTGAGTCTTCCGATAGAAACGTTCAGCCCGTACTGGGCGGAAAAGCACACCGCCGCCGTTTCGCACGCCTTTTTGCTGATAGGATAGCAAGAGCGGAGATTTACCGCGTCTATCCTACCGTATTTATCCTCCGGCGTTTCTCCCCCGTCGGTATTGCCGTATATCTCTATAGTGGAAACGTACAGGAATTTTTCGGCGTTGCAGCGCTTTGCAAGCTCCAGCATATTAAAAGTACCGTAAAAGTTGGTCTTCATCGTGCCGACGGGATCCGCGGCGTATTCTTTAGGCGCGGCGTTGCTGGCGCAATGTATCACATAATCAGCGCCGCCGCCGTAATTTATCCCGTCGGTAACGTCGCCCTGTACAAACTCCATAAGTCCGGTATTTGAATACTGCCGGAACATTTCCGCTGCGCGCGGTACATTCCTTACCAAAGCGGCTATTTTTATCTTTTCGCCGTAATTCATGCTTCTGTACATAAGCGCGCGGATAAGGCAGGAGCCGATAAAGCCGGTCGCTCCGGTGATGAACACAGTCTTTCCGTCAAGCCGTTTCCAGTCGATAAAGCCGCTTTCTGCGACCTGCTGTGCGTCCTGTTGTAAAATATCCATATATCCTCCGTCAGCCGTTTTCTCTTTCCATCTGAGTGAGGTACGCCTCTAAAAGCGCGATATCCTCCGCGGTGGTTATCTTGAAATTGGAGTTCTGTCCCAGCACGAAATGCACCGTTTCTCCCAGTTCCACTAACAGCGTGCAGGTAGCGACGGTGTCGGTTATCCCGCGCTTTTTCGCTTCCTCATGCGCCCAGATAAACTTGCCGAGCCTTAAGCTCTGCGGGGTCTGAGTACGCCAGATAAGGCTTCTGTCCACCACCTTGCTTGAGGTCTCCTTATCCTCGCTGTACAGCAGCGCTTCCGTTGCGGGGATACTGGTTATCGCGGTGCCGAATTCCACCACGCCCGCGATATTTGCGTGGATTATATCGTCGGACAGCAGCGGGCGCACCGCGTCGTGGATAACGATTATATCGTCCTCGTCGCAGTCGGCTCTGAGCGCCTCCATGCCGTTTCTGAGAGATTCCATTCCGGTCTTGCCGCCGGGTATTATCCATTTCAGCTTGGTTATACCGTAACGCTGAACGTACTTTCTGAGTATATCCTCCCAGCCTTTAAGACATACCACCGCGATAGCGTCTATCGAGGAATTTTTCTGGAACGCCTCCAGCGTATAGATTATAATAGGCTTGCCCTTTACCACTATAAACTGCTTGGGCGTGGTATTGTTCATTCTTGCGCCGACTCCTCCGGCTATGACCAGTCCGATGTTCATATTGTTTCCTTTCCCGCACGCGATAATGTTACACGTGGAACATTTTTAAGAGATGTGCTTTTTACTCTCTGCCATTATTGTATCATAAATGCGCCGGGTAGCCTGTCCGTCGCAGCCGGACATATATTCCCTCTTAAAGCGGCGCATTTTTTCCCTGTCGAAGTTTTCGTACTCCTCCTTAACGGCTGCGGCAAGCTCGTTCTTATCGGTCACTATCCTGCCGGGAAGAGCTTTGTAATCGATATAAAAACCCCTCCTGCTGCCGTAGGTATCATAATCCGGCGCAAACAGCACCAGCGGCTTTTCAAAAAGCGAATATTCAAATATCACCGTGGAATAATCGGATATAAGCAGGTCGGCTGTCGGCAGCAGCTCCTCCGTCGGTATCTCGCAGCTTATCTCCTTATCGTGAAAATGCGGGTGCAGCCGTATAAGAAGATACCAGTCCTCCCCTAACAGCCCGCGCAGCTTTAACACGTCCTCTTTGCCCTCAAGGTAAGGAAGCGCGGCGTTTCCTCTGAATGTGGGAGCCCATACCGCGAGCTTTTTGCCCCGCGCATCGGGATACAGCCGGTACAGCTTTTCTTTGCATTTCGCAATATAATTTTCATCAAAATAGATGTCGGTGCGGCTTACCCCGAGCGGCCTTACTATCCCGTCCGGCAATTGCATTGCGCGGGAATATACCGGCACGCAGGCGGGCGAGCTTACCGTAACAAGGTCGTAATTTTTAATGACCCTGCCTTTGTAATAGGAGGGTATGTCGTCTTCCGCCTCGTATGCGAACCGCTTGAAGATACCGCAGGCGTGCCACAGCTGCACCACTACGGTTTCCGGCTTTTTCCTTGCGGCGGATACCGGAAGAAAATAGTCGCAGATAACAACAAACCCCGCCTTAGCGTACAGCTTTTCAAAGCGCAGCATGTTCTTAAGAGTGGTAAACGCGCCGTCATGGCCGTAATCGCTGAACAGCTCGGCTACATTATACCCGTTTTCTATAAATTTCTCGCTGAGCAATTTCATACTGTATGGCATTTCATGATGGTGCGCGTCGGCAAATATCACTAAGCTCTTGTCCGTTTCCTTATGCCGATAAATGTTATAGCACAACGGCAAAAGCACCGCTTGCGAAAACATTTTTATAAGCTGTTTTATAAAAAATCCCGCTTTTTTCATAATCACGACCATACTCACAGTTTGAATTATCCCGAAAAATCACACTAGATAAGTATACCACAGTATACCTTGTTTGTCAATTAACAGCTAGGCAGCCGCCTTATTTTCCTACGCAAAAGCGGCGGAACACCCCGTCTATTATTTCTTCTCCCGCTTCCCTGCCGTCAAGCTCGTAAAGGCAGGATAACGCCGCCTCAAGCTCCACGCCCGCCGCGTCCGCGGTCATGCCGTTACAAAGCGCGTTATATGCGGCGTCGGCGTGAGCTTTCGCCCTTAACGCGCAGTCGCGCTGGCGTTCGTTCGCCAAAAAGCCCTCCGACGGGTCGAAATTCTTGACCCCGCAAAGCATAGCGACGGCGTTTGTAAATTCCTCCAGCCCGCCGCCGTTTTTCGCGGATATTATTACAGGCTCGCCGAGTTTTTTGGCTAAATCGAAAACCTCCTCGCACAGCGTAAGATCGGATTTATTTATCACCGGTAAAACGGTCTTGCCGCCGTCAAGCAAAAGAGCTGCCAGCCGCCTGTCCTCGTCGGAGGCGGGACGCGAGCCGTCGAACACCGCGATCACAAGCCGCGCGGTATCTATGCGGGACAGCATTTTTTCTATCCCTATCTCCTCCGCCTTGTCGGACGCCGTGCGAAGTCCCGCGCAGTCCGCAAGCCTTAGCAGCACATCGCCGATATTTACAGTTTCCTCTATCACGTCGCGGGTAGTACCCTCTATATCGGTAACTATGCTGGTATCGCTGCCGGAAAGCAGATTCATCAGCGTGGATTTTCCGGCGTTGGGCTTTCCGACTATCGCGGCGGATATGCCCTCTCTTAACACCTTGCCGTCCTCAAAGCCTTTGATAAGCCCGTCAAGCTCACGGCATATCTTCCCGGTGCGGGCTTTCCAGTCGGCGTTTGTTATCTCGTCCTCGTCCATAGCCTCGTCGGGGTAATCTATCCACGCGGTTATTTCCTCCGCGGCACAGCGTATATCATCGCATAAACGCTCCGTCCTTTTATGAAGCGCGCCGTCACGCTGAGCCTTTGCCGCCGCTATAGAACCGTCGCTCTCCGCGTTGATAAGGTCTATCACCGCCTCCGCTTCAGTAAGAGAAAGCTTGCCGCTAAGCAGCGCGCGTTTGGTAAACTCTCCGGCGGCCGCGGGTCTTGCTCCGGATTCTATACAAGCCGAAAGCACCCGCCTTGTCACCAATATCCCGCCGTGACAGGTTATCTCCGCGACGTTCTCCCCGGTATAGCTGTGCGGTGCGCGGAATACCGTAAGTATCCCGTCGTCCAATCTGCGCCCGTTCTTTATTATCTCGCCGTATGCCGCGGAATATCCCGGCATATCCTTTATGCTTTTTACGGGATATTTCGGGAAGAACACCTTTTCGGCCAACGTCAAGGCGTCGGACCCGGATATCCTTATCATAGACACGCCGCCCCGCGCGGGAGGAGTGGATATTGCCGCTATGCAGTCCATATGATTTCCTTTCAAGCTCACTTTTTGCCGAACAGTCTGCCGAAAAATCCTTTCTTTTCAGGCTGAACGGGCGACGGGTCTAATACGCTCGGCGCTGTTTGTTCGTCGGTATCATCATCGGAATAGTCGTGATCGTAATACTCATCCAATTCGTTTTCCTGTAAAGCGGTTTCTATAAAGCTCTTTTTAAGCAGCTCCTCGCCGCTTTCGTTAAGCACGTAAGTCCAAAGCGCGATAGGCTCGTTTATCTTAAAGCTGTCGATATCGGAAAGCTCGTTCAGCTGTTCTAAACGCTCTCTCATATCGTCTATAAGCTGCTGCTCCATACCCGCGAAAAATTCCTCGCAGGCGATGTTATACTCGTCGGCGGGATTTTTTCCCGCTATTCGGGTAAGGTGTATGCCGTCCCTTAAATACGAGGTGTAATCGAGGTAATCGCTCCAAAATTCGTTTATCACCGATAATATCAGCTTGCGCTGGAGCTCGTCGACCTTTTCCTTCCCAAACTTGTCCGCCACTTGCTCGTACTCATCCGGAAAATTGTTCTGCCATACGGTAACGTCTTTTTCCCCGGTCAAAAACGCCTTGCGCCGATCGAACACGATGTCACGGTGCTTTTCCCCTATCATCGTGAATTTAAGCAGTCTGCGCCGTAGTTCTAACGTATCGCCCTGCGCTATTCTTTGGATACGGTCGGTCTCTCTTAAGATCACCCTGTCAGTTATCGGCATGCCGTTTTCGTCCTCCGGCGACGGATAATGACGTTTGGGTATCAGGGACTTAAGATCGTATTTTATCATTATATCGTCCTCGAGAGAGGCGTAAAATCTGCTCTCGCCGGGGTCGCCCTGTCTGCCGGAACGGCCGCGCAGCTGTTTATCGCCGCGCGTATTCTCGCTTAAATAAGTGCCTATTATCAGCAGACCGCCCGCCTGCTTTGCCTGTTCACACTCCGAGCCGTCCGCTCCGCCTAGGCGTATATCCACGCCTCTGCCGGACATGTTCGCCGATACGGTGACCGCTCCGGGCTTGCCCGCGTCCTTGATTATCTGCGCCTCCAGCTCGTCGTTTTTCGCATTGAGTACCGTTGCCTCTATCCCTTTTTCCTTAAGGGCGTTATACAGCTCCTCGCTCGCGTCTATGCTGGAAGTGCCTATCAGCACCGGCTGACCTTTTTCATGAGCCGAAACAATGCGCTCTATTATCGCCTTTTTCTTTGCGGCGGCGGTAATATATATCTCGTTGGGATAGTCCTTTCTTATGCAGGGAAGATGAGTGTCTATCACGCTGACTTTTAAGTCGTAAAGCTGGTAAAACTCGTCCTCGGAGCTTTTCGCCGTGCCGGTCATGCCGGACAAATGCTTATACTGCCTTACAAAAAACTGTATCGGCACTATCCCCATGATAACGCCCCGGCTGGTGCTTTCTATCCCCTCTTTTATCTCCACTGCCGCCTGCAAAGAACCGGGATAGCGGCGGTTTTGCGCGGCGCGTCCGGTAAATTCGTCTATTATCTTTATCCCGCCGTCCTTGACGATGTAATCTACGTCCTTTTTAAGCAAAAACCTTGCGCGCAGACAGTCGGTTATCTTAGTCAGCAGCGCGTTATTTTCCTCGTCGTAAAGGCCGCTGCCGTTTGTGAATATCCGCTCGCACTCGTCCTCGCCGGTCGGGGTAAGATAGATAGTTTCCAGCTCGTCGTTTATCTCGTACATGGAGGAAGAAAAGCCGCTCACCGCCGCGTAGATGTCCTTAAGGTCCGCGTCGGGGGTGACCATTGTTTCTCCCGCTATCACCAAAGGCACTCTGCCCTCGTCGATAAGTATGCTGTCCGCCTCGTCCACTATCGCGCAGTCAAAGCCGCGATGTACGCAGTCGTCCGGCGTTTTAGCGACGAAATCCCGCAAAAAGTCAAAGCCGCACTCTCTCGCCGTAACGTATGTTACCTGCGCCGAGTACGCCTTTTTTCTTTCCTCTTTATCCATGTCCTGAGAAATATATCCTACAGATATACCGCAAAGGTCGTAGATAGGCTTCATCCAGTTATAGTCGCGCTTTGCCAGATAATCGTTAAAGGTCAGCACATGGACAAAATGCCCCTGCCGCGCCTGATAACAAGCGGCAAACACCGCCGCTAACGTCTTGCCCTCACCGGTCGCCATTTCGATTATTTTGCCGTCTAAAAGAATAGAGGCGGCGGCAAGCTGTTCATCGTAAGGGGTAATTTCCAGCGTCTGCTGCGCCGCGGTGCTGCACGCGGCAAACACCGATGATACTTCGCCCTCTTCCATTAAAGCGGGAATATCGCCGCCCTCCAGCTTACGCACGTTTTTACATAGCTCAATAAGTTTTGTATCCATTATATTTTCCTTTGCGTGTAATATCCGTACTTTTCTGTATCATGTTTAGGCATACGGGATCAAAGCCCTACTCGGTTTTATTTCCCATATGCCATGTCCGCCGACTTATGACCGGCGGACATATAGGGTAATATTTTTGATAAATTATATCATGCTGTCTTTCCAGCAGTCGGGAGCGGTCAGACCGAACATTTTAACTACAGTAGGAGCAACGTTCGCCAGTCCGTAATTTCCCTCTTTGATAGCGTACTTTACGTCCTTGTCATAGATTATGAACGGTACCGGGTTGAGCGAATGCGCGGTGCGCACCTGTATCTCGCCTTTCTTGTTCTTTTCTAACATCTCGTCCGCGTTGCCGTGATCGGCGGTCACCAGCAAAGTAACGCCGTACTCGTCGCAGACCTTCATAAGTCTTGCAAGACCAAGGTCCACCGACTCAACGCCTACAATGGTAGCGTCAAGGCTGCCGGTATGTCCCACCATATCACCGTTGGGGAAGTTGCAGCGGATAAAGTCGTACTTTTTGGATTTTATCGCCTCGATAACGTCGTCGGTTATCTCTGCGGACTTCATCCAGGGGCGCTCGTCAAATGAAACGTTGTCGGAGGGTATCTCCTTAAACGTTTCCAGCTCCTCGCTGAATTTGCCGCTGCGGTTGCCGTTCCAGAAATAAGTAACGTGGCCGTACTTCTGCGTTTCGCTTACCGCGTACTGATTAAGTCCTGCGGCTACCAGCACCTCTGAAAGCGTGTTGGTTATCTCCGGCGGGTTTACAAGAAAACGCTTAGGCAGCTTTAAGTCGCCGTCATACTGTAACATTCCGGCAAAGCATACGTCCGGCTTTGCCCCTCTGTCGAAATGGTCGAATTCGTCGTTGTCGAACGCCATGGATATCTCTATCGCGCGGTCGCCTCTGAAATTGTAGAGGATAACGCTGTCCTTAGGCTGTATCTTTCCGACCGGCTCGCCGTTTTCGGCGATAACGAACGCGGGAAGATCCTGGTCGATAACGCCGTCTATCTCGGCGCGGTAGGTGTTTATCGCGTCCATAGCGCAGGCAAACTGTCTGCCCTCGCCCTTGACGTGAGTTTTCCAGCCCAGCTCTACCATGCCCCAGTCCGCCTGGTATCTGTCCATAGTGACTTTCATACGTCCGCCGCCGGAAGCTATCCTGCCGTCAAAATCCCCGTCGTTAAGCTCGGCAAGTTTATTTTCAAGCTGCTCAACATATATCGGCGCGGAGGTAGCGGGAACATCTCTGCCGTCCAGCAATACATGCACGCGCGCTTTCTTTATTCCCTCTTTCTTCGCCTGTTCGAGCATATTAAACAGGTGGGAAATGTTGGAGTGTACGTTTCCGTCGGACAGCAGCCCTATAAAGTGCAGAGCGCTGCCGTTCGCCTTGCAGTTGGCGATTATCTCGGTCCATGCCTCGGAGCTGTACATCTTGCCGCTTTCTATCGACTCGTTTACGAGCTTTGCGCCCTGCGAGTAAATTTGTCCGCAGCCCAGCGCGTTATGACCTACCTCGGAATTTCCCATATCGTCGTCGCTGGGAAGTCCTACCGCGTCGCCGTGCGCTTTAAGTCTGGTGTTCGGGCAGTTTTTGAGCAGCCAGTCCAAAGTAGGGGTATTAGCCTCGGTAACAGCGTCGCCGAGTCCGGTCTTGGAAAAGCCCACACCGTCCATTACTACCAGTAAAACAGGTTTTGCCATATCTTATCTTTCCTTTCTTATTCGGTTTTTGGATAAAACGCCTCCGATATTACTATAGCTTTTTATCAGCCGTTTTCCGCAGCCTTTACTATAGCGGTAAAGTCGGGAGCCTTAAGGCTTGCGCCGCCGATAAGTCCGCCGTCTACGTCAACCTTGGATACAAGCTCGGCAGCGTTGCCGGCGTTCATAGAGCCGCCGTACTGGATAGTAACAGCCTCTGCAACGTCCTCGCCGTACTGCTTTGCAAGGCAGCCGCGGATAAACGCGCAGACCTCCTGCGCCTGCTCGGCGGTGGCGGTCTTGCCGGTGCCTATAGCCCATACCGGCTCATAAGCGATAACGCACTTCTTTATATCCTCCGAGGTAAGGCTGTAGAAATCCAGCTTTATCTGGCGCGCGATGACCTCTTCGGTGATGTCGCACTCACGCTCCCACAAAAGCTCGCCTACGCATACTATCGGCTTTAATCCCGCCGCTAAAGCCGCCTTGGTGCGCTTGTTCACGGTTTCGTCGGTCTCGCCGAAATACTGTCTGCGCTCGCTGTGACCGAGTACGACGTACTCAACGCCCATTTCAACCAGCATATCCGCGGAGATCTCACCGGTGAACGCGCCGGACTTTTCAAAGTGGCAGTTCTGCGCGCCTATCTTTATATTCGTGCCCTTAGCCGCCTCGATAGCGGTCTCAAGGTTGGTGAACGGAACGCAGGCAATGACCTCAACGTCTTTTACGTCCGCTACCATAGGAGCAAGCTCGGTAAGCAGAGCCTTAGCCTCCGGCCTTGTCTTGTTCATCTTCCAGTTTCCGGCGATTATCGCCTTTCTGACATTCTTCTTCATATCTTTTCTCCTTTTTCGGATTTTAATTAGGCATGCGGGAGTCGAACCCAAGTCGGTTTTTACGGGCATCTTTCCGCCAATACTGCGTCAACCTCGCTCGACATACGCAAGTATGCCTTCGTTCGGTTTCCTTGTCTTGACGAAAATCTGCTCCGTAAAAACTGCTTTGCACCTCACGGCGAGAGGTTTTGGAGATAGTTTTGTTCCTTGCGACGCAGGCAGGCTGGCGCCTGTCAAGGAGCAAGGGGCAAAAATAGCCCAAAAGAATCGTCGTGAGGCGGCTCGGGCTCGGCTCCCGCATGCCCAAGCCCGGAAGAATCCGAGCTTAATCTATTTTACTTATCCTGAATTACGTCTATTCCGGGGAGCACCTTACCCTCGAGGTATTCAAGGGACGCGCCGCCGCCGGTGGAAATATGGCTCATCTTGTCCGCAAAACCGAGCTGAGTAACAGCAGCTGCGCTGTCGCCGCCGCCGATAATGGTGGTAGCGTCGGTCTCGGCAAGAGCTTCGGCTACCGCGATAGTACCCTTAGCGAGCACGGGGTTTTCAAATACGCCCATAGGTCCGTTCCATACGACGGTCTTGGCGTTCTTTGCCTCTGCCGCGAACAGCTCCATGGTCTTAGGTCCTATATCAAGACCCATATAATCCGCGGGCATATTGTCCGCGTCAAACATCTCAACGTCGATAGCCGCGTCGATAGGATCGGGGAATGCCTTTGCCGCCGCGGTATCAACGGGCAGCAGCAGCTTCTTGCCGTTAGCCTGAGCCTTAGCTATCATTTCCTTGCAATAATCCAGCTTTTCATCGTCAACCAGCGACTTTCCTACTTCGCAGCCCTTAGCCTTAAGGAATGTATAAGCCATGCCGCCGCCGATTATCAGCGTATCGCACTTTTCAAGCAGGTTGGAGATAACGTTGAGCTTGTCTGCGACCTTTGCGCCGCCGAGTATAGCTACGAACGGGCGAACCGGATTTTCTACCGCGTTGCCGAGGAATTCTATCTCCTTGTTCATAAGATAGCCTACCGCGGTCTGCTTAACATACTTGGTAACGCCTGCGGTGGATGCGTGCGCTCTGTGCGCCGAACCGAACGCGTCCATAACGAATATCTCGTCGTCTACCAGATCGGCAAGCTCTTTTGCGAAGTCGTCGCCGTTCTTGGTCTCCTCCGCGCCGCGGAAACGTGTGTTCTCCAGTACGACGATCTCGCCGTCGTTCATCTCGGCTACCGCTTTCTTAGCGTTCTCGCCTACTACGGTATCGTCCTTTGCAAAAATGACCTTTGTATCTACGAGCTGTGCCAGTCTTTCTGCCGCGGGAGCGAGGGAGAATTTATCCTCCGGTCCGTTCTTCGGCTTGCCCAGATGGGAGCAAAGCACGATCTTAGCGCCGTTTTCTACCAGCTTATTGATGGTGGGGAGCGCGGCGACGATCCTGTTGTCGTTGGTGATCTTGCCGTCCTTCAGCGGTACGTTGAAGTCAACGCGTACTAATACCTTCTTGCCCTTAACGTCAAGATCCTCTACGTTCTTTTTGTTTAACTTGCTCATAACTCTTTTCCTTTCGATTTTTTTGCTTTCATTTGCCGAAAGCCTATCTATTATCTATTTTACCAAAAATACGGATAAATTGCAAGCGGTTTTTTGCAATTTGCGTAAAAACTTGAACGGTTTTTGAGAAGAGTCCCGCTTCGCTGTATAATACTCATAAACAGGTACAAAATTATCCCGCCTTTTTATGTCGGCGGGATAGCTTTATATTATTCATGGAGTATTATATCTTTTTCGGAGCGGAGCGGCTGAGCTGCAAGGCGTATTCTTTGATAGTGGCGGTGAGCTGCACCTCGTTTATCCATTTAGGGGGCAATGCGTTATAGCCGAGATACGCGCCTTTAAGCGCTCCCGCTATAGCGGCGCAGGCGTCGGAGTTTCCGTCCTGATTTGCGGCAAGCTGCACGGCGCTTTCAAAATCGTAATGCACCGCCGCGCAGTATATCCCTATCGCCAATGCGCTGTCCGCAGTGTTGCCCGTACCGAGCTCGCTCACCGCGGTAAGGGGTGAGGTGTCCTCGTCCTCGATAAGCTCCAACGCGCGGTTTATCGCGGTATATACCTCGTCGTAGCCCTCGTAATCGGTAAGCAGCTTCATACAGCCGAGCGCGGCTTTTTCTATCGTTTCGCCGCCTATTATATACGCTATCATCGCGGCAAAGCAGCCCGCCGCAAGATAGCCGGTAGGATTTCCGTGGGTTATCGCGGCGAAAAGGCAGCCGGTCTTGAACGCCAGCGTCGCGTCGCAGGAGAAGAACAATCCCGCCGGAGCCGTCCTCGGCACGCAGTCGAACAGCTTATTGTCGTTTATATGCGCTCCCGGTCTGCCGTAATTCATAGAGGTCTGAGAGGTCAACGTCTGTATCAATGTACGGGTAGGCCCGCGCTTTTTATATAATGCGTCCAGATCTAAAAGCGCGCAGGGATATTCCGCGTTTTCGGAATCCAGTATGCTGTCATAGGTAGGGCTTGCGGTATTGCCTGTCTGGGTGTACAGCCACTGCTGCAGCGCGAGAAATACGCTGTTGGTGTAATCCGACGCGGTAGTCCCTCCGGTAGCGCAGGTCCAGAGTATCCCGTGCGCGGTGAACAGCATGAGCTGCGTTTCGTCCGAGATAAGAGCGGACTTTGCCTGCTTGGACTTCGGCGGCTTCATCACGCCTTTTTTGCCGTACTCCTTTTTTATTTGCTTGTAGCTTTTGCCCTTGACCTCATACCCCAGCGAATCGCCGAGAGCCAGCCCCAGCATACAGCCTGCGAAGCGTTCTTTTTTACTGAGCTTGTTTTTCTTTGCCATCAGATGTCCCTTTCTTTTGTTATGCCGCGATGTTCATTTTATAATCATATATCATAAGATCCACGAATCTGCCGTACGAGCGGGTGCCGTCCGACTGCCCCTGTGATACCAGGTAGCTGTTATTTACGCTTTCCGCCGCGTCGGCGACCGGAGTATTATACTTTTCCCAATATTCGTTATTCGCGGCAAATTCCGCCTTTACCTGCGGGCAGATATAAGAATACAGCTCGGCGTATACCGCGTCGCTCGCCACCGTGCGAAACGCGTTCAAAGCGTAAAGCAGCGCGTCGGTATATGCGCTGTAGCAAAGCAGGTCGTTGCCGCTGTCACGGCAGGCAAGATACGCTATGAAGTTCGCCTCGTCCTCCCGCATAAAGCCTTTAAGGTGGGAAAGCTCATGACAGATAGTCAGCGGCCGCGCAAAATACGGGCTGTTTTGGTTGTAATTTGCCTCCACCGTGAACGGGTCATATATCCCCAAAATGCGGGTAAGGCTCATAAACTCCGAGAACGCCACGCCCTTTGCCTGCGGATAAAATCCCGCTAAAGAGCCGTACCGCGCGCCTAACCTTTCCATTGCCTTTATGCAGTCCGCCGCCAGCTCCTCGCCGTTATCGGTCAGCACCGTGTCGGAGTCGGGGTTCAGCTTATCCGCGTAGGTGTTAGCTCCCTGTACAAGGTATACGCAAAGGTCGGCGAGCTCCTGCGCGGTATACTTTTCCCCGGTGGGAAGTCCGCTTTTTACTGAAAACGGCTCGCGGAAGTAATTTATACCGCAGTTTAAGGTAAATATGCTCATCACGACCGACGCCGCGCATAATATCGAGGCGAACAGCCTCGCAAGATACGCCCCTCGCGATTTAGGGGTGCGAACGATCTTTACTATCCCGTATATCAGCAGGATTACCGCCGCCGCGATAACTATATACAGCAGCCATTCTCCCGCCGCGAACGGGAACGATCCGAACAGCCGCCCCACCGTGTTTACTATTATAGGATAAACGCTAGACGCATACCACTCGGCGAAGCCGTCTACGTGCCGCGCAAGTAAGCTCAGTCCCACCGACAGCAATATAAGTATCCCCGCCGTGATAAACGCCGCTTTTATCCCTCTGCCGCTGCTTTCCTTGCCGGACGACCACGCCCGGCTTCTCGCCCTGCGGCTCGCTTTACTGTAATATCCCCGCATTTTACCGTACCTTTACTTGTTTTCCTCCAATACCGAAGCCGCCTCGTCTATCTGCGCCTTATACGCCTGTTTAAGGCTGTCCGGTCCTAATATCCGCGCCTTTTTGCCGAACTGGAACATCCAGCCGAAAAAGGTCGGGCTGACGTTTACGTCCACAGTTATATGAAAATTATCGCCGTCCAGCTTTTTTATGCTGACGTTCTGCCCGAATTTGTCCATAACGACGCTGATAAGCGACTTATCGAATTTAAGATCCGCCTTTACTACCTCTCCGGTGAACATGCCGAACACCTTGCGGCTGTACTCGGTCACGTTAAAGCCGACGTGCTTTTGCGCCGGAGCGTCGGTAAGCTGTATATCCTCCATTCTGTCCACGCGGAAGCTGCTCACCTTGCCGTACTTTTCATACCAGCCGACGCAGTAATAGTTTTCATCCTCCCACGCTAACGTATAGGGCGACATTTCATAACGTGCGCCGTCGGAGCGGTAGACTTTTTTCTTGTTCATGTCATAGCCGAAGTAGAGAAAGCTTATTTTTACTTTCTTTGCTATCGCGTCATGCAGGGTTTGGATATTGTAGTATATCTTCTCGTTTATCGCCTTGACGCGGTTAGCTACGATGACCGTGCGGTTAAGCGAGCTTTCCTGGTGTCGGCTCGCCAGCATTTCTATCTTTTTTATCAGCTCGCGGGACTTTTTCTCGGTGATGAATTTTGAGCACGCCACCGCGTCCACCAGCAATTGCAGCTCCGCAAGCTGGAAGTCCCTTTCGCCCAGATAATATTTTGTAGCGTTGGAGCCGCCCACCCGACAGACGTCCATACCGTAGATCGACAGCGTTTCAAGGTCGTTGTAAAGAGACTTTCTCTCGGCCTCTATCCCGCGCTCCTCTAACATGACGGTTATATCCTTAAGCGCGAGCGGGTGCTGCTCGTCGCTCTCGCGGAGCAGTATATCGGCTAGATACAGCAGCTTCATTTTCTGATTGGCAGAACGCGGCATATTTCCTCCTTATCACACCTTGACAAAATACGCTATATACGAACGGAAATCTCCCCAAAGCGACGGGATATCGAACCCGCTGTTTATCAGCACCTCGGCGGAATATACCCTGCCCGTCTGCTCGCAGCGGTAATAGCCGCCCTTTTCCAGGCCTTTGAGCCGTACTCTGTGCAAAAATACGCTGGGCTCTTTAAGCACCTGTACATATTCTAACAGCGCCTCGCTTTTATCCTTTGATACAAATTCCCACGCGTCGTACCTGTCATTTGCGAACGGGTCGCCTATGCGGTAGTAGTCGCCGTTTCTCACTAAGGGATTATATTTATCAAATTCGGCTATCTGCCCCTTTATCGCCTGCTTATCGTCGTCTGACAGCTTGGTGACGTCCAGCTCATAGCCGAACGTGCCGGGCAGCGCGACGTGTCCCCTCGTTTCAAACGGGGTGATACGCCCTACACAATGATTGGGGCTTGCCGATACATGAGAGCCGAAGCAGGAACACGGATAGCAAAGCGAAGTGCCGTGCTGTATCTTCAGCCGCTCGATAGCGTCGGTATCGTCGCTTGTCCAGATCTGCGGCGAATAGTACAGCATACCCGCGTCGAAGCGTGAGCCGCCGCCCGCGCAGTTTTCCAGCAGCAGGTCGGGAAAATCGGTTATCAGCCGCTCCTGCATTTCATATACGCCGAGCACATACCTATGCCATATCTCGCGCTGGCGCTCGGGCGGCAATATCTCGTTGCCCACCTCGGAAAGCTGGCGGTTCATATCCCACTTGACATACTCGATATTAGCGCTTGAAAGTATCTCCTTTATCCTGCCGTAGATATAATCTCTTACGTCTTTACGGGAGAAATCCAGCACCAGCTGACTGCGTACTAACGTGCGGTGTCTTCCGGGTATATGCAGGCACCAGTCGGGGTGCCGCTTATAAAGCTCGCTGTCCGGGCTTATCATCTCCGGCTCTACCCAGATACCGAATTTGAGCCCTATCTTGTTGACCTCGTCCACCAGCTTTTTAAGTCCGCCCTTAAGCTTGTTTTCGTTTACGAACCAGTCGCCGAGGGAGGACTTATCGTCGTTGCGGTGGCCGAACCAGCCGTCATCCATTACCAGCATTTCTATGCCGGCCTTTTTCGCCTCTTTAGCTATCTCTATCAGCTTATCGGAATCGAAATCGAAGTAGGTGGCCTCCCAGTTGTTGATAAGTATCGGGCGGCGGATATTTTTCCATTTTCCTCTGATAAGGTTATTGCGCATAACGTCGTGGAGGTTCCTTGACATCTGCCCTATTCCCGTACCGGAATAGGTGAAAATGACCTCCGGCGCCTGAAAGCTCTCGCCGGGCTGCAGTTCCCAGGCAAAATCATACGGGTTTATACCCATCAGCACGCGGGTCTTTTCGTACTGGCTGACCTCCGCCATAGCCAAGAACGAACCGGAATAGCACAGCGCGAAGCCGTAAGCCTCGCCGAAGTCCTCCGTCGCGGTATGGTCGCATATCGCGATAAAATTATTATGCGCGTGGCTGGTGCTGCCTCGGTTGGAATCCACCGACTGCTTGCCGAATCTCAGCGGAAAGCGCTGCACGTGGCGTTCTCTCGCCCAGGTGCCGTACAAGGTTATCATATCGTAATCCATTCTGTCCAGCTCTACGCAGCAGGACAGCAGACGGCGCAGCTGTATATTATCCTTACCGCCGTTTTTTACCCTGACCGAGCGGGTGATAACGTCGCAGTATTCAAACACACCGTACTGCAATACTATCTCCATGCCGTTCGCGGGGTCGGCGCAGTAAAGCTCCAATGTCTGAGCGTCGCCGTCGTTGGAATAGGTCGCGGGCAGGCCCTCGAGCCTCGGCTTGCCGTTTATTATCTCATATTTTCCGGTATATACGCATTCGCAGGCGGACATGCCGTTTTTATCCATAAGCTGAAAGCAGGGCTCTCTGAAATCCGCAACGCCGGAGGTGGGAAATTCGATAGGCGCGCAGTCGTAGCTGAGCGGCCCCATCGCGTCATGGTCGCTGGGGATAAACGGCTCGTCGTTCGGTATACGCAGCATGTGGGTGATATCGGTCTCGGGGATCTTTCCGCCGTAATACAGGTGAAGTATCCTGTTATCCGGCGTGATATGGAAAGCGTAGCTGGAATTTTTTGTATCCAGCTTGAACACGTGTTTTTTTTCGTCATACGTTACAGACATTTTGTTATCCGTCCTTATAAGGTTTTAAGGCGATAAACGCCCATATATATCTAATATACCACAAATTTCCCGTTTGTTCAACAGTAAACGGGAAATTTTTTCACGGTTTATGAAATTATCTTTCAAAACGACTCGGCGACTTATCTTGATACGGAGCTGTCGAAAAAGTCCGCCGCCATATTCATAAGATCGAAGTCCAATTCATGGTACAGCCTTTTGTCGGCATGTTCCTCGTAGAACATTACCCGCTGTCTTGGCGTTCCCCTGCCGTGATATTCCTCGATAAACCGGTGATCCAGCCGCTTTCTGTACTTCACCGCATCTTCGCTGCAAAGAGGATTATGCCCCTTGTTCTTCACCGCTACAAAGGTGATATTATCATTCTTCACGACGTTTGAAAGCACGCTGTTCTTAAGGCTTATAACGTCGTCGTCGGTGCTGTGCAGTATCATCATTCTTGCGCCGCGCTCGGTAGCGGCTTTCGCGCCCGCGGAGGCGGTCAGCTTCGCCGTATCGCCGAATTTTAATTTCTCGTACAGCCTTATATACGGCACTATCGCTTTGACGATGCCCCCGTACATGCGGGAGCCCTCCTCGATAAGCATGTCCATGCTGCGCTCAAACCCGCTTTGCACGAATATCCCCTTTATATCATGCTCGGCATACGCGCTTAAAGCAGATACCGCGAATCCTCCCCAGCTGTGGCCGAACAGCAGCAGCGGCAGAGTATTGTCCCGCTCTATGTATTTTAACGCGTTGTCAAGATCTATCACCGACTGCGGCAGCCCGCGCAGGCTTTTCCCACCGCTTAAATGGCTGCCGGTGTTGTCAAAACCGAATACCTTGTACCCCCTCGCGGCAAAAAACGCTATCTCGGGCAGGTAGCTCAAATGCCCGTCGAATATCCCGTGGGAAAATACGATAAGCCCTTTGTACTCTTTGTAATTTCTGTCAAAATAATAACAGCCGGTATATTTATATTTCTTCAAGGAGGGGAATGTCACCGGCTCGCTCAGCAGGTCGGGATAGTCGTTAGCGTCGGGCAAAAGCGGCGTTTCGTATATCTCGTACCGCTGGCCGAATATGCTCTCGTACATGATCGCGGCTACCGCCATGCCTATCAGGAATATCAGTACCGGCACGGCGATTATTATGGCTATGGTGATGATAGTCATCGTTACCCAGTCCATATAACAAGCCCCCTCCTTTCGATCGGAAATTTATTTTAGGGTCACGCTTTTCTTTTGCGGCGGCTGTTCTTTTCCCAATGCTCGATTATACGGGTGTGACCGCGCTCTACTGCAAGAGAATCCGGCGGTACGTCCTTGGTTATCGTGCTGCCCGCGGCGGTGGTCGCGTTTTCTCCCACCGTCACCGGAGCAATAAGATTGGTATTGCAGCCGATAAAGGCATGGTCGCCTATCACGGTACGGAATTTATCTATGCCGTCATAATTAGCGGTGACGCAGCCGCAGCCGAAATTCACGTCCTTACCAACCGTGCTGTCGCCGACGTATGTAAGATGCGCTATGCTGGTGCTGACGCCGATATCCGAGTTCTTGACCTCGACAAAATCCCCTATCTTCACCTTGCTTTGAAGATGGGTGCCGGGTCTTAAATGCACAAACGGCCCTACCGTTACCTCGTCGTCTATGACTGAACCGGCAGCGTGTACGTTGTTGAGCGTGACGTTATTTCCTATCTTGCAGCTTTCTATATAGGAGTTAGGACCTATCACGCAGCCGCTGCCTATTACGGTATCGCCTTTTATTATCGTATTCGGAAGTATCACGGTGTCATGTCCTATCGAAACGCCGGACGCTATCATTATCCCGTCGGAAATAGGGATATCCACCCCGTCGTCCATAAGGCTTTCCAATACTTTATCCCTTGCGATACGGTTAAGCTCGGCGAGCTGACGGCGGGAGTTCGCCCCAAGCACCACTTCGGCGTTTCCGGTGGGGTATATACCGCGCTTTTCAAGCAGCGCCGCCGCGTCGGTAAGGTAATATTCCCCTCCGGCGTTGTCGGAGGTTATTTTATCAAGGCAGCCGAGCAATGCGGAGGGCGAGAACCAGTACAGCCCGGAATTTACCTCTTTTATCCCGCGCTGGACCGGCGTGCAGTCCTTTTCCTCGA
>CANRII010000004.1 GCA_947630685.1 uncultured Ruminiclostridium sp.
GGAGCTATCGTGATAGGCGTGCCGATAGGCTTTTTCACGGCGGTATTTCTCGCTAAGGTCGCGCCGAAAAAGGTGGCGAATGTCATACGTCCCGCCGTGAGCCTTTTGGCGGGAATACCGTCGGTGGTCTACGGACTTGTTGGTATGTGCGTGCTTGTGCCGGCATTGCGTGAATGGCTGCATCTTCCCGCGGGGGACAGCCTGCTTGCGGCGATAATCGTTCTTGCCGTGATGATTTTGCCGTCCGTTATCTCTCTTTCCGAAACCGCTTTAGAGGCGGTACCGAAAGAATACGAGGAGGCTTCGCTCGCACTCGGCGCGACAAAGCTGGAAACGTATTTTCGCGTTTCGGCTCCCGCGGCAAAAAGCGGCATTGCGGCGGCGGTAGTCTTAGGTATAGGACGGGCTATCGGCGAGGCTATGGCAATTATGATGGTGGCGGGAAATGTCGCAAATATGCCGGAGCTCACCCGCTCGGTGAGATTTCTCACGACAGGTATTTCGATAGAGCTTAACTATTCTCAGGACGGCAGCTTACAGCGGCAGGCGCTGTTTTCTATCGGGCTTGTCCTTTTCCTCTTTATCATGCTGATAAACGCTTTTCTGAATCTTGTTCTGAAAAGAGAAAAGGAGCGCTGATATGAGACGAAAAGTATATGAGATAATAGGTCGGGGACTGTTGTATGGCTGTGCGGCGATAACTATCGGACTGCTGCTGTTTCTTATCGCGTATATCCTTTTTCGGGGTATCGGCGGGATAAGCTGGCAGTTTTTATCCACCTCGGAAAGCGTCATAAACGGTACGATAGGTATTCTTCCCGCGATAGAAAATACGCTTTTTGTGATACTGGTATCTCTTGTCATAGCGCTTCCGTTAGGCGTTGGCGCGGCGATTTATCTGACGGAATACGCAAAAAACAAGCGGTTTGTCGCGGTCATCGAGTTTGCCTCGGAAACTCTCGCGGGTATACCGTCGATAATTTACGCGCTTATCGGGGTAATTATCTTCTGTACCGCGCTGAAATTGCAAAAGACGCTTCTTGCAGGTTCTCTGACGCTGGTTATTATGATTTTGCCGACGATAATACGCTCAACTCAGGAGAGCCTTAAAACCGTACCGCAAAGCTATCGCGAGGGCGCTTTGGGGCTTGGCAGCGGAAAATGGCACATGATACGCACGGTCGTGCTGCCGTCCTCCATTGAGGGAATAGTGACGGGATGTATTTTAGCTGTCGGTCGTGTGGTCGGCGAAAGCGCGGTGCTGATGTATACGGCGGGTATGAGTATGGCGATGCAGAACTTTTCCATTGACAGCATAGCCGGCGCGTCAGGCGCTACGCTGACCGTCGCACTTTATCATTACGCAAAAGAAAACGCGGATTTTCAGGTCGCGTTTTCAATAGCGACGATACTTTTGATACTTACCGTGCTTATCAATTTTGCCGCGGCATTTCTCGGCAAAAAGCTGAAAAGGAGCTGAATTATGACTGACACAGTAATTTCCGCAAAGCATTTAGACTTTTACTACGGCGAGACCCACGCTCTAAAGGATATCTGCCTTGATATTCCCGAACATAATATCACCGCGTTGATAGGTCCCTCAGGCTGCGGGAAATCTACATTTTTACGAACTATCAACCGTATGAACGATCTTATAGAGGGTATAAGAGTGACCGGGTCGCTGGCATATCGCGAAGAGGAGATATATGCCGCGGGTCGTGACGTGACGGCTCTTCGCAAAAATATCGGCATGGTGTTCCAAAAGCCCAACCCGTTCCCGATGTCGATATACGACAACGTGGCGTACGGTCCTCGCACCCACGGTATCCGTGCAAAAGCAAGGCTCGACGAAATCGTTGAACAATCTCTTCGGGACGCGGCTATTTGGGACGAGGTAAAAGACAGGCTTAAAAAGAACGCGCTCGGGCTGTCGGGCGGACAGCAGCAAAGGCTTTGTATCGCCCGCGCGTTAGCGGTAAAGCCCGACGTTCTTCTTATGGACGAGTCCACCTCTGCGCTCGACCCTATCTCTACCTCCAAAATTGAAGATTTAGCTATGGAGCTAAAAAAGGATTACACTATAGTCATTGTCACACACAATATGCAGCAGGCGGTGAGAATATCGGATAAAACGGCGTTTTTCCTTTTGGGCGAGCTGATAGAGTACGGCGACACCGAGAAAATGTTTTCTCAGCCGGAGGACAAGCGCACCGAGGACTATATCACGGGGAGGTTCGGATAATGAGAACAAAATTCGACGAGCAGCTTAACACTTTGGGGCAGGAGCTTATCAAAATGGGCTCGCTGTGCGAGGAGGTCATTTCTCTTGCGGCGTCCGCTCTTATTCAAAAGGACGACGCGCTTGCGGCGAAGATCGCCCCGCTCGATCACGAGATAGACGAAAAAGAACGGCAGATCGAATCTATATGCTTGAGGCTTTTACTCCAGCAACAGCCGGTGGCTCGAGATCTCAGGCAAATTTCCGCCGCCTTAAAAATGATAACCGATATGGAGCGTATCGGCGATCAGGCGGAGGAAATAGCGGAGATACTGCCGTTTCTTAATGATAGGACATTGCCCGAACATATCAAAATTCGTGAAATGGCAAAGGCTACCATAAAAATGGTAACGGACAGCGTGGACGCTTATGTAAAGCAGGATACGACCATTGCCGAGGCGGTCATTTCCTCCGACGACATCGTGGACGATTATTTCAAGGATATCAAAAGCAGCCTTATCTCGCTTATCGCGCAAAATCCCACCGAGGGAGAATATGCCCTTGACCTTTTGATGGTGGCAAAATATTTTGAGCGAATAGGAGATCACGCCACAAATATCGCAGAATGGGTGTTATTTTTCGTCACAGGAGAGAAAAGCGCACAGCCGCCGACAGGTTGAAAAAAGCGTGAAAATGTGCTATGATAATATGGGCTTGTACAGGCGTTTCTTTGCCCGTTTTTCATTTCTTGAAAGGAAGTGAATATATTGATCTACTGTGTTGAAGATGACAGCGGTATCCGTGACTTAATGATATATACCTTGAACGCCGCGGGCTTTGAGGCAAAAGGTTTTTTGGACGGAGCGTCCTTTTGGGAGGCTTTGCGCAAGAATACCCCGGAGCTTGTACTCCTTGATATTATGCTCCCAGGCGAGGACGGCATAAGCATCTTAAAACGGCTGAGAGAAAGCGGTAATAATGTGCCTGTCATTATGGCTACGGCGAAAGGGACCGAATATGATAAAGTGATAGGGCTTGACCTCGGCGCGGATGATTATCTTGCAAAGCCTTTCGGCATGATGGAAATGCTGTCCCGTGTAAAAGCCGTACTCCGCCGCGTTTCTCCTGTTTCTCAAAGCGAGGTGTTATTGCACAGCGGTATACAGATGGACACGGCACAGCACATTGTAACAGCGGACGGTGCGCGCGTTGAGCTTACCTATAAGGAATATGAGCTGCTGAGAAAATTTATTGAAAACCCCGGACGGGTGTTTACGCGCGACCAACTTCTTACAAGTATATGGGGCGACTCTTATATAGGAGAGACCCGCACCGTGGACGTTCATATCGGCACGCTGCGGACAAAGCTCGGACGCTGCGGCGACTGCATTGAGACCGTGCGCGGCGTAGGTTATCGGTTAGGGGCGGAGAAATGACAAAACGAATTTTCAGGTCTATATGCCTTGTGGCGATAGCGGTTTTTCTTGCCTGTGTAGTACTCTTTCTCTGTGTGCTTTATGATTATTTCGGAAATGTTCAGCAAAACGGGTTAAAGACGCAGACCGAGCTTGCGGCGCAGGGCGTCGAGGCTGTGGGCGCGAAATATTTTGAGGGACTTATTACAAAAGATTACCGTATCTCGTGGATAAGCGCGGACGGCAAAGTGCTTTACGACAGCGAAGCGGACTTGTCAGAAATGGAAAATCATCTTGAACGTGAGGAAATAAAGGAGGCGCTTGAATCAGGCTACGGCGAAAGCTCGCGCTACTCAGCAACGCTTATGGAGCGCACGCTTTACAGCGCAAAAAGGCTGTCCGACGGAACGGTAGTCAGGCTTTCCGTCGCGCAGAGCACGCTCTTGATGCTGCTTCTCGGAATGCTGCAGCCGCTTGTCGTCATAATCCTTATCGCGATCGTGCTGTCGATGCTTTTAGCGTCGCGGCTGTCGAAGAAAATAGTAAAGCCGCTTAACAGCCTTGACCTTGACGACCCGCTTTCAAACGAGGGATACGACGAATTGTCACCGCTGCTCCGCCGTATAGATACCCAGCAGCGGCAAATCAAAAATCAGGCTGACGAACTGAGAAAAAGGCAGGAAGAATTTGAAGCCGTTACCGAAAATATGTCGGAGGGGATAGTTGTCCTTAATACAAAAGGCGTGATACTCAGCATAAACCGCGCGGCGGAAAAGCTTTTTGACTCTTCGCATGACTGCGTCGGTCAGCATATGCTGTCTGTCAATCGCAGCGCCGAAATATCCGAACTTCTTTCTCAAATAGAAAAAGGCGTCCGCGCGGAGAGAACGCTTGAATTAAAAGGCAGAAAATACCGGTTAGATATAAGCCCTGTATCGGAGGATGAAAAAGTTACAGGCGCTGTGCTTCTGATACTTGATGTTACGGAAAAAGAGCAGGCGGAGCAAATACGCCGTGAATTTACCGCGAATGTGTCCCACGAACTCAAAACGCCTTTGCATACTATTGCGGGGTGCGCGGAGCTTTTGGAAAACGGCATGGTGCGCCCCGAAGATACGGCGAGGTTCTATTCTCAAATCAGTAATGAAACCGCCCGCATGATCGCTTTGGTGGAAGATATTATACGCCTTTCCCATTTGGACGAGGGCGCTGAGGATATGAAGCGGGAGCGCGTCGATCTTTACGAGCTGGCTGGCGAAATAGTGAAGTCGCTTTCCCGTGAGGCAGAAAGCGCAGGTGTTTCCGTCAGCGTTGAGGGTGAAAACGCCATAGTATATGGCATACCGCAGCTTCTTGAGAGCATTGTTTATAACCTCACGGACAACGCGATAAAATATAACCGTCAGGGCGGAACGGTAAAAGTATCGGTAGAACGCCTTTCGGATGGGGTTTGCCTTTCGGTATCCGATACGGGGATCGGTATTCCGTCTGAACATCGGGAGCGTATTTTCGAGAGGTTCTACCGAGTAGACAAGAGCCGTTCAAAAGAGCTTGGCGGCACAGGCTTGGGATTGTCCATAGTCAAACACGCAGCAAGACTTCATAATGCTAAAATAGAGCTGCAAAGCGTTGAGGGAGAGGGCACGACGGTAAAGGTCACTTTCTCGACGGCAGAGGATGAATAAAGTGATATATTAAAGTAAAAGACCGCGGCGATAGAACGCGGTCTTATAAGTTTTATTACATTTTGCAAAGTATTCACGAATTTGTGGCAATACCATTATTATACATCACACTTTTGAATGCGACAAAAATTCCATAGAGAGCAAATTCTGACGCTCCACATAACACATCTCCCTCAAGGAATTTCCTTGAGGGAGATGGATAAAACTTAATTCTCCGTTAATGATATCAAGCTAACGGGAGGTGTAATGTGTAGAATATCAATTACTTGAGTTCTGCAAAATACTTGATAGTCCTTACCATCTGAGAGGTGTAGGAGTTCTCGTTGTCATACCAGGAAACTACCTGTACTTCGTACAGATCGTCAGCGATATGGGAAACCATAGTCTGAGTAGCGTCAAACAGAGAACCGAACTTCATACCGATAACATCGGAAGAAACGATAGGATCTTCGTTGTAGCCGTAAGACTCGGAAGCAGCAGCCTTCATAGCGGCGTTGATGCCTTCCTTGGTGATGTCGCTGCCCTTAACAACTGCGGTAAGGATAGTGGTAGAACCGGTGGGAACCGGAACTCTCTGTGCGGAGCCTATCAGCTTGCCGTTCAGCTCGGGTATAACCAGACCGATAGCCTTAGCAGCACCGGTGGAGTTAGGAACTATGTTAGCAGCGCCGGCTCTTGCTCTTCTCAGGTCGCCCTTTCTGTGAGGACCGTCAAGGATCATCTGGTCGCCGGTGTAAGCATGGATAGTGCTCATGATACCGCTCTGGATAGGAGCGTAATCGTTAAGAGCCTTAGCCATAGGAGCGAGGCAGTTGGTGGTACAGGAAGCAGCCGAGATGATGGTATCATCAGGGGTAAGAGTGTTCTCGTTTACGCTGTAAACGATGGTCTTGAGGTCATTGCCCGCGGGAGCGGAGATAACGACCTTCTTAGCGCCTGCGTCGATGTGAGCCTGAGATTTCTCCTTTGAGCAGTAGAAACCGGTGCACTCAAGTACAACGTCTACGTCAAGCTCGCCCCAGGGAAGCTCAGCAGCCTTAGCCATAGCATAAATTTTAAGGGTCTTGCCGTCTACAGTAATAGTGCCTGCCTCGTCATCAGCAGAAACCTCATGAAGATTATCGCCTATCTTGCCGCAGTAACCGCCCTGAGCGGTATCATACTTGAGAAGATGAGCAAGCATTGAGGGCTTGGTAAGATCGTTGATAGCAACTATCTCATATCCCTCTGCGCCGAACATCTGTCTGAACGCAAGACGACCGATACGGCCAAATCCGTTAATAGCAACTTTAACTGACATTGGAATATTCCTCCTAATATTTCTCGGACATGCCTGTCCGTATTTTTACATCTTATATTATACATAATTTTTCCGGTTTTATCAAGAGGTTTGATAATTTTTTATCAAAAAAAGCAAATTAAATGATATAAATTTTTCGGATAGAAATTTGTGCATTTTTACCAAACGGCTTGATTTTATAAGATGATTTTGGTATAATTAAAACGGCAAAACCCCCGTATTATGCCAAAAGCCGCAAAAGAACACGAGGAGATAATAAATGAAGCTGTATGTTACCGACCTTGACGGCACATTGTTTAACCATAAGGCGCAGATAAGCATTATTTCACGGGATATTCTGAACCGCGAAATAAAAAACGGCGCGTCTATAACCTACGCTACAGCCCGTTCCCTGTCAAGCGCCTCGGCAAAGACTGCGGAGGTAAATTTCGATCTGCCTGTAATAATATATAACGGCGTGTTTATAATAGACCCGAAGTCAAAGAAGCAGCTTATAAGCCATTATTTCAGCGAAGATTCAAAAAGGACCGCCGCAGACTTTTTTACAGCGCATGAAGAATCCCTGCTCGTATATTCCTATATTAACGGTATAGAACATGTCAGTTGGCTTAAAAGCTCGATAAGCGCCGGCGTCAGGCGTTATATTTCCGATCGAAAAGGAGATCCGAGGCTCAGAGAATGCGGCAGGTTTAACGAGCTTTTTGAGGGCGATGTGTTTTATATAACGCTTATCGACCCGAAAACGACTATGGAAACGCTGGACGAGGTGTTTTACAATAAAAACGGACTTACGCGAAATTATCAGGCGGATACATATAATACAAAAGAATACTGGTATGAGATATTTTGCGAGGGCGTATCAAAAGCTAACGCTGTTACAGAGCTGAAGGCTTTGTTAGGCGCTGACGAGGTCATTGCATTCGGCGATAACGTAAACGACCTCCCTATGATAAAAAATGCCGACCGGGGATACGCCGTAGCTAACGCGGCAGATGAGCTTAAGCGGGCGGCTTACGGCGTGATACGCAGCAACGAGCAGTCCGGAGTGCCTGTATTTATCGCCAATGACCGCTGCAAGGTATGGGATTATCAGCGGCACAACGAGATCGAACCGTCCGACGCGGATAAATTTTCGCGTTGTCTTGCAGCGTATGTTCCTGATAGCGACGGAATAGGAACATTAAATGAAAAGCAGATACATTCCGTGCTTAAAAGTTACTTTGCGGTCACCGCATACGATAAGGAAATAAAAATAGGCAATTTTTATGCCGATCTGGTCACGGAAAACGGGATTTTTGAGATACAGACAGGTAATTTCAAGAATCTTGTGAATAAACTGGACAGCTTTTTACAGGCTGTTCATGTAACCGTAGTGTACCCTTTTCATAAAATCACACGGCTGAATTACGTCGACGGCTCTACCGGAGAACTGCTAAAGACAGGCGCAAGAACCGTGCATAAAAATCTGAGCGATTTCTTTTTAGAACTGTACAGGATAAAGCAATATCTAAACGATCCCAATCTGACCGTATGTATCGCGGAGCTTTCGGTAGATAATTACAGGTTTACCAAAAAAGACATGAAACGCCGCAAAAGCGACAGAAAAATGTCGGTTCCGGTTTCGCTGGAAAATCTTATATTCTTGGAGGACAGCAGCAGCTATAAAAGATTTATCCCGAACGAGCTTTCCGACCGATTCACCCGAAAAGAGCTTGCCGGGCTGCTGAAAACCTGCGATACATCGCTGTTTATCGAAATAATGAAAGATGTGGGACTTATAGATTTTGTAGGTAAAAAAGGCAACGAATACTTGTTTATAAGAACAGATAAATAAAGGCGTAAGGGAACAGAACCCTAGCCCCCTCACGATAACGCCTAGGCATGCGGGAATCGAACCCGAGCCGCCTCACGACGATTCTTTTGGGCTATTTTTATGCTCACTTGACAGGCGCCAGCCTGCCTGCGTCGCAAGGAACAAAACTATCTCCAAAATCTCTCGCCGTGAGGTGCAAAGCAGTTTTTACGGAGCAGATTTTTGTCAAGACAAGGAAACCGAACGAAGGCATACTTGCGTATGTCGAGCGAGGTTGACGCAGTATTGGCGGAAAGATGCCCGTAAAAAACGACTTGGGTTCGACTCCCGCATGCCTACTCTTTTCGCCATGAAATTTCATTTTTTGTAAAAACTTTTCCTTTGTTTGAATTATCCGGCAAATAATGCAAAAAATGAAAATGAAAGGCGGGACAACGTATGAACTGGAATAATTTTACCGAAAAAGCTAACGAAGCGTTAAACGAAGGGCTGGAGCTTGCGTCGCGGCTGGGACATACCTATATCGGCAGCGAGCATATCCTGTACGGTCTTACCAAAACTCCGGCCAGCGCGGCATATTCAATACTTCACATGGGAGGTATTACCGAAGAAATGACCGCTAAGCGGCTGGAATCGATAAAGGGCAGGGCAAACGCTCAGCCGCTTTCCGCAAGCGACCTTACTCCGCGCAGCAAAAGAATACTCGAAAACGCTGTTATATTATCCCGCACCGCAGGAAAAAAGCTTGCCGGAACAGAACATCTGCTGAAAGCGATAATCGCCGACGCCGACTGCTACGCCTGTATATTCTTAAAAGAGGCGGGAATGGATCTTTATTCGGTGTACACCGACAAACGCAGGCCGCGTAATTTGGAAGAAAACGCCAAGCACCGCAGAACGCAGCTTTCTCAGACATTACGAAAATACGGCAAGGACCTTACCGAATGTGCAGACGACCTCGATCCGTGCCTTTGCCGTGAAAAGGAAACCGAAAGAGTTATAGGCATTTTGCTGCGCCGGCTGAAAAATAATCCTTGCCTTGTCGGAGAGCCGGGCGTAGGCAAGACCGCCGTGGTAGAGGGTCTGGCAAAAAGAATATCCGACGGAAACGTACCAGACGAGCTTAAAAATAAGCACATCTATATGCTGGATCTCAGTTTGCTGCTGGCAGGAGCAAAATATCGCGGCGATTTTGAAGAACGCTTAAGCAACGTACTGGCGGAAATCTCCGCCTCCGACAACATGATACTGTTTATAGATGAAATACACAATATTATCGGCGCAGGCGCGGCAGAGGGCGCGATAGACGCCGCAAATATCATGAAACCTATGCTTGCCCGCGGTGAGATACATCTTATAGGAGCTACCACCACGACGGAATATAAAAAATATATCGAAAAAGACAGCGCCTTAGAGCGCAGGCTTCAGCCGGTCACGGTCGATGAGCCTGACGAAAAAGACGCGGTAAAAATATTGTTCGGGTTAAGAGAAAAATATGAACAACATCACGAGCTTACAATATCCGACGACGCAATAACTTCTGCGGTAGCTTTATCCAAAAGATATATCACCGACAGATTTTTGCCGGATAAAGCGCTCGACCTTATAGACGAGGCGGCGTCAACATTAAGGCTGAGGCAGGAAAACGGCAATATATCGCTTTCCTCCGAGGATATATGCAAAACGGTATCTTTAGTTACAGGCATACCGCTGGGCAAGCTCGAACAGACTCAGACGGAAAAGCTGTTCAGTCTGGAAAACGAGCTTAAACAGACGGTCATCGGTCAGGATAACGCTGTAAGGACGGTAGCGTCCGCGGTCAGGAGAAACCGTGCCGGACTGTGCGACAGCACCCGCCCGATAGGCTCGTTTATTTTCCTCGGAGGGGGAGGGGTAGGAAAAACTCATTGCTGCAAAGCGATAGCACGCTGTGTTTTCGGCAGCGAAAAGGCTATGATAAAGCTGGATATGTCGGAATATTCCGAGCCGCATTCCGTTTCAAAGCTGATAGGCTCGCCGGTAGGATATTCCGGACACGACGAAGGGGGATTCCTCACCGAAGCGGTACGGCGTAAACCGTACAGCGTGGTAGTTTTTGACGAGATAGAAAAAGCGCACAGCGATATTTTTGATTTGCTGCTGCAAATACTGGAGGACGGTACGCTGACCGATTCCGCCGGAAGAAAAACGGATTTTTCAAATACGGTGATGATCCTTACCGGCAATATCGGCGCGGATATCATAAACGGGAAAAGCTCCTTGATAGGCTTTTCGGAAAAGCAAAGCAGCGATCTCTCCCGTATAAACGAAGAGATGAAAAAGCATTTTCGCTCCGAATTGCTGGACAGAATAGACGAGATAGTACCGTTTACGCCTCTTTCAAAGGATGATATGTACCGGATATGCTGTATAATGCTTTCAGAGCTTGGCTGCAGATGTGAAAAACAGGGGATAAGCCTGTTCTGGACAGAACGGCTGGCAAGGCATATATCCGAAAAAGCCTTCGGATCGGACGGCGGAGCACGGCCTTTGAGAAAGCTGATTGCCGGGGAAATAGAAGATATAATTTCACTTGGGATAATAGACGGCAGTTTTTATAAATCAAGACGTATAACCGTCGATTATTCTACAAACGAGGACAGAATTACCGTCTGCACAGCGTCTGACCCGTTGATGATAACGCAGCTTGCCGGTCAGACTTCTATAGGATAAATAAAAAAGCATGAGTTTTTTCATGCTTTTTTATCTATCAGCTTTTTTTACGTCTTGCTTCGTCCTTGGCTCTAAGTTCATTATCAAGTATCTTTTTGCGGATACGGATATTATTCGGAGTAACCTCCACCAACTCGTCGTCGTTGATAAATTCCAGGCTTTCCTCAAGGCTCATTCTGCGGTAGGGGATGAGCTTTAACGCGTCGTCGCTGCCGGAAGCGCGAGTATTGGTAAGATGTTTTTTCTTGCAGACGTTTACGCATATATCGCCGGCTTTCGGGGAAACGCCGACGACCATTCCCTCATACACATCTACTCCGGCGTCTATAAACAGCGTTCCTCTTTCCTGCGCGTTAAATAATCCGTAAGTTACGGCGGTGCCGGATTCAAAAGCTATCAAAGCGCCCTCTGCACGGGTGGGGATAGCTCCGATATACGGCTTATAGCTGTCAAAAATCGAATTCATGACGCCTTCGCCCTTGGTATCGGTAAGAAATTCGCTTCTGTAGCCGAAAAGTCCTCTTGACGGTATCAGAAATTCCAGCCTGGTCCTGTTTCCGATAGGCGACATTTTTATAAGCTCCGCCTTTCGTACTCCCATTTTTTCCATAACAGAGCCGACAGCGCTTTCCGGCACGTCTATAACAAGACGCTCGATAGGCTCGCAGCGCACGCCGTCTATTTCCTTGAATAAAACTCTCGGCGTGCTGACTGACATTTCATAACCCTCGCGCCGCATCGTTTCGATAAGAATAGACAGGTGCATCTCTCCGCGGCCGGCCACATTGTAAGAATCGGCGTCCTCGCTGTCGGTAACTCTAAGGGATACGTCTTTGAGCAGCTCTCTATGCAGTCTTTCGCGTATCTGGCGCGAAGTTACGAATTTTCCGTCTCGCCCGGCAAACGGACTGTCGTTTACGGAAAACGTCATTTCCACCGTGGGCTCGGTAATTTTTACAAAGGGAAGCGGGTCGGGATTATCGACGGCGCAGATAGTTTGTCCGATAGTCACGCCCTCGATCCCCGAAAAGCATACGATATCGCCGATAGAAGCCTCGGTCACCGGCTGGCGGTTCATGCCGTCAAAGGTGTATAGGCTTACTATCTTTGACTTGAACGGAGCGACCGTTCCGTTATAATCACATACCGTGACCTCTTGATTTTGTCTTATCACGCCGCGTTCTATTCTTCCTATAGCGATGCGTCCGACATAATCGTTATAGTCGATAGAAGAAACCAACACCTGAAGATCCCCGTCGGGGTCGCCCTCGGGACAGGGGATATGTTTGATGATGGAATCAAACAGCGGTCGAAAATCCTCTCCCATCGAGTCGGGCGAGTAAGAGGCAACGCCGTTCCTGCCGGAGCAGAATATCACGGGACTGTCAAGCTGCTCTTCGGTAGCGTCAAGGTCTAGCAGCAGCTCCAGCACTTCGTCAACGACTTCGTGATTTCTCGCGTCAGGACGGTCGGTCTTATTGATAACGGTGATAAGCGGCAGCTTTAATTCAAGCGCCTTTTGCAGTACGAACCGAGTTTGCGGCATAGTACCCTCAAAGCTGTCCACTAAAAGCAAAACGCCGTTTACCATTTTAAGTATGCGTTCTACTTCGCCGGAAAAATCCGCATGACCGGGAGTATCAACGATGTTTATTTTTATATCCTTGTATTTTACCGCCGCGTTTTTCGCAAGAATGGTTATACCGCGTTCGCGCTCCAGCTCGTTGTTGTCCATTACGCGGTCTACGACCTCCTGATTGTCCCTGAAAACGCCGCCTTGCTTTAGCATTTCATCTACCAGAGTGGTCTTGCCGTGGTCTACGTGAGCTATAATAGCGATATTTCTAAGATCCTCTCTTTTCAACTTTCTTTCCCTCTCCTTTGTACACTTATATAAATATTATCTGTATCATTATACAACTTTTTGACGTGTTTTTACTAGATTATTTTTTAATAATTCTGCATAAACCGCCGCGGAATTTATTGTAGATTTTTCACAAACAGCTTGTACATTTCCTATATAAGAAAAATGCCCCGGCGAACCGGGGCAAGGGATCAGTTACAACCGCAGCCGCAGCCGTCGTTGTTGTTATTGCAGCCACAGTTGCCTATGCTGTTGCCGCATCCACAGCCTCCGTTGTTGCTGAACATAAGGAGAATAAGGATGATGATCCACCAGTAGTTAGAGTTGCACATAAGAGAAAACCTCCATATAATTTTTTCGAGCGTTTGTTTTCGCTCACAGTACATAATATGCCGTTAGCTAAAATCTGCTACCGCAGTCTTGACACAAGACGGGTTTTCTGGTAAAATATTTACTGTAAAAAAAGAACAGAGGTGTTTTATATGAACAAAAAGGTGATCGCGGGATTTCTTTCGGCGGCTTTAGCAGTATGCCTTACCGGCTGCCAGTCGGAAAGCGGTGCTTCTTCAAATGCTGCCGACCCCACCGCGTCTGTAGAAGGTAATATAGGTGAGGTAAAGCTGAACGACGGCGATCTTTATGCGATAATTTCGATAAAGGACATGGGCGATATAACCGTAAAGCTGTATCCCGACGCCGCACCGAAAGGCGTTGATAATTTCGTAAAGCTCGCAAACGACCATTTCTACGACGGAAAAACATTTCACCGTATAATGGCGGATTTTATGGCGCAGGGCGGCGCTGCCGACAACGATTCGGAATATGAAGAATTCGGCATCGAAACGAATTATTCCATGCGGCATTTTTACGGTGCGCTTTGCTACGCCAATGCGTTGGGAAAAAATACTACACAGTTTTATATAGTTAATTCCAAAACGCCGCAAGATGCGGAAAATTACAGCATTCCTACAATTGATAACAATATCCAAATGTATGCCGACATGGCAAGCTCTGCCGAGCAGGGAAGTGACGAGTACAATTATTATATGTTCTACTCGAATTATTACTCAAAAATTAAGGATTTTGTAAATAATCTGTCCGATGAGGCGGCGGAAAAATATAAAAAAGTCGGCGGAGTTATGTCCCTTGACGGAAATTATACCGTGTTCGGTCAGACGGTAGACGGATTTGACGTACTGGATAAGCTGTCTGCGGTCGAAGTAGAGGAGAACGCACAGGGAGAAAAGAGCAAACCTGTAAATGACGTTTTCATTGAAACTGTAACGATAAAGACATACGGCGAGGAAAGCTGAACCTTTCCAAGCTTTTAGCAAATCAATTATTTGTTTTATCCTGAGCTAATTTTTATTACTGAGGGGGAGCCATTAATATGGAAGATAAAGAGAAAAACAGCAAAAGCAAACAAACGACTGCAAAAAAAGAAAATATACATTCCGGACACCGCAGCAGACTGCTTTCAAAGCTGAAGAACAACAGCCCGGACGTTTTGGAAACGCACGAGCTGCTGGAGATACTTCTGTTCAACTCGAACAAGAGGGTGAATACTAATCCGATCGCGCACGCTCTTATAAATAAATTCGGCTCGCTTATGGGAGTGCTTAACGCCAGCGAAAGCGAGCTGCTTACCGTTGACGGCGTCGGAAACGCCACGGTACAGCTTATAATTTCGGTTCGCGCTATAATGGACAGAGCGCTCAAAGAGAAGGTAAAGATAGGCGACAATTTAAGTGAAACGGAAGATATAAAGGCATATTGCAGCGGCTTATTCAAAACGGTCGATCACGAAGAAGTGCGTATGATCTTCCTTGACGATGCATTCAGAGTGTTAAGTCAGGAGCTTATAGGCACCGGCAATACAAATGCCGTATTTGCAGATGTGTTTAATATTATAAACAAAATCGCAGAAAAAAGAAGCACGGTAGTAATTTTAACTCATAATCACCCCAGAGGCACAGAGCTTCCGTCGCGTGAGGACAGACAATTGACCCGCAGTTTGTTCAGCGTACTGGATAAATCAGGCGTTTATCTGGCGGATCATGTTATCGTAGGTATGGACGGAGTATATTCAATGGCGGAAAATAAGTCCTGTCCGGATCTATGGGTATAATAACAGGGGAGCTCGTTTTTATACACGTAATTGCGTAAAATTATTATTTTGCGAAATTAAGGGGAGGAAAAAAACGAAAATGACGCCGGATATGAAAAAACGCGCTAATATGGCAGATGCGCCGGAATGTCTTAAAGAATACCTCAACTATCTCACCGCCATTAAAAACCGCTCACAGCTGACTGTTATAAATTATTACAGCGACTTAAAACTGTTCTTCAAATATCTTATGATGACTTACGGTCATGTGCCGGATGATACGGATTTCGATGATATAGACATTTCCGCTATAGATGAATCGCTTATCAAAAACGCTACGCTCAACGACGCGCTCGGATTTTTGTACTTCACTATCAATGAACGCTCCAACCGTGACAAAGCGCGCGCCAGAAAAGCCGTAGCTCTCCGACAGTTTTATAAATACCTCACAAATAAAAAAAACTGGTTCAAATCAAGTCCTATGGTCAATCTGGAGCTGCCGTCTCCGAAAAATGCTTTACCTAAGCATCTCACGCTTAACGAGAGCGAACAGCTTTTGACCGAAGGCTTTTCCAATATGCAGGATTGGCAGGATCACCGCGATTTCTGCATGACGGTTTTTTTTCTTAACTGCGGAATGCGTTTAAGCGAGTTAGTAGCTATCGACCTTAACGATATAATACATAATACCGAAACCGACGGCTCGACCGGCGAACAGATATCCTATTACTCCGTTAAAGTGCTTGGTAAAGGAAATAAAGAGCGTATCGTGTATCTGAACGATCAATGCGTAGCCGCATTGAAAAATTATACGCAATTGCGTCCCGAAATAAAAGGCGAAAACGCTTTATTTGTAAGCAAATTCGGTAAACGTATCTCAAATCGCCGAGTTGAACAAATAATCGAAGCCCGGCTCAAAATGTGCGGCTTATCCGGCAAAGGCATTTCCGTACATAAATTAAGGCATACCGCTGCGACTTTGATGTATCAGAACGGCGTTGACGTTCGTGTGCTTAAAGAAGTTTTGGGTCACGAAAACCTTAATACCACGCAGATATATACTCATGTTGTAAATCAGCAGATGCGTGACGCGATAAATAAAAATCCTATTTCAGAGGCTGTTACGGTAAAAGATATAAAAAGCAGCGACAACAAATAATTTTAGACCTGTTCCCTGCCGCCGGATACGCGATCTGTTTTAAGCGTATCCGACAAAGCGGGGATATTTTTATTTGTGCAGAATCCACTAAATCAAAGGTGGTTTTTTAAGCACTTTGTCAATTGTTAAAAGATTGCGGTTATGATAAGATAAAAATGTTAAATGATGTATTTCGTTTAATTTGTTCTACTTTATTTTTAATTTTATGGAGGTGTTCAAATGAAATTCAACAGAGCTATAGCCGGTATTTTGGCAGTGTGCTCGGTTATTTCACTTTCTGCGTGCTCCGGCAGCGATACTACGCAGGAATCACAGCAACAAACGACCGCTTCTGATACTTCGTCCGTCGATGATGATATCAGAAACCCTGTAGACGTAAGCAATATCAGTCTTGACGTCACCGAAAATGATATCGAACCTGCGGAGTTATCATATCTCGGCGTTTACGATTTGACGGTTGCGGGAGATATCAAGCCTGCTTACAAATATTTTCAAGAGAATTATGACTGCTCTATAAAGGCCAAGATCGTAGGTTCCGACGCGATACAGCCGCGTCTTACCGCTATGATAGCTTCAGACGAATCGCCCGACCTTATCGACTACAGCGAAAATGTGTTCCCGCTGATGATGTCCAAATCCATGCTGACCCCGCTGGACGATTATATCGATCTGAGCTCTCCGCAATGGTCCGGACTTGAACAGTATATAAATAAGTACAAATGGGGCGGCCATAACTATTATTATCCGTGGAATTTTACCGCTTCTCCCTATTTTCTGATCTATAACCGCGGACTGTTCAGCGAGCTGAATCTTCCCGACCCCAAAGAGCTTTACGATTCCGGCGACTGGGATTGGGACGCGCTCAAGGGTATTTTGCAGGATTTCGTTGATTCCGAGGAAGGAAGAAACGGACTGTACGGATACACCGCGACCTCGTTCTTTGACAGCACCGGCGTTCCGCTGATCTCTATAGATGAAAATGGTATGCTGGAATCCAACCTTGTTGATGCTAACATCGAAAGAGCCGCAAACTTTATGCAGGATCTTAAGAGAGAAGAGCTTACTATCACTCCTACCGATTATATAAATGTAAGCAAGGAACCGATAGTAGAGGGCATGTCGGCATTCCAGGCAATGGGAACCTGGATAATAACCGACTATTCCAAGCTGATGACTAAGGATCCCTCGCTGGATATATTCTTTGTACCCTTCCCCAGAGATCCTCAGGCTGACAAGTATTATGTTACGATGAACGCTTTTGGTTATCTTGTTCCGGCAGGTGCAAAGCACGTTGAGCAGGCTACTGTATTTATCAACTGCTGCCGTCTGAGCAAGACCGACGAGGCTCTTATCGAAACGACCAAGGAAAGCATTATGAAAGATAAGGAATACACCGAAGAACAGTATGATTTCCTTATAGGCTTTGAGAATATCGATGACTATAACGGCGTAGTGGACGAGCCTTACGGCATGGATACCGAATCCGCCGACGTTCTCAGACAGATGATAGATAACGTCGTATTTACGATGGGCGATACCGAGCTTAACGCTAAAAGCTGGACTCAGATGAGAGAAGAAAACAGCGGCGTTATCAACGCACAGGTCGAATATTATAACGGCCTTATCACCAACAGCAACGGTATAGCTCCGTCTGACAGCTCCGAAGCGGCATAATTAACGCTTTAATTTCCCGATTACAAAAACCACCTCAAAAGTATCTGACTTTTGGGGTGGTTGTTTTATGTGAATGTACGACAAAAACGCGCCGATGAGCTGTTCACCGAGCGCGTTATATATATTCTCCGTCGGCGGTGCGAACTCTGACTTCACCGGCGTTTACGGTAAACTCACCGTTTTCGTTTTCACATACAAGCGCGCCGTTCATATCGATAGATTTTGCAAACGCCCGTATATTCTCGCCGTTAAGCAAAAACGAGACCTCTTTTCCGAGCGTTATACATCGGCTGCGGTATTCATCTATCACGGTCGAACGATCCAGCGACAGCAATTCATCACAGTTTTTTAATACCGATTCGGCCGCGGTCAGCTTATCCGGCTTTTTTTGGCAAAGAGAATAAACCGACGCCGCGTGATAAAGTCCGGTGGACTGAAAAAAATCCGCGGACTGTTCGAGATTAAGTCCCATTCCGCAAATTACAAATCTGCCGTTCGTATCGGAACCTTTTATTACGCTCTCGCATAAGATACCACAGACCTTGTTTTTATTGCAGATTATGTCGTTTGTCCATTTTATCCCGAATTTAAGCTCGCACAGCGACTCAAACGTCCGGCATACCGCCACCGCGCTTATTATAGTCATAAATACCGGGTCGGCAAGTCTGCTGTAAAGCACCGACAGCGCCAACATGCCGCTGTCCGCCTGCCAGACATTGCCTTGTCTGCCGCGTCCGGCGGTCTGCAATTGGGCGATCACAGCGTCACCGTCGGAAAGCTCGCCGACATTCTGACGCATGTATGTATTCGTTGAGGGCAGTTCGTCAAAAAGCAGGACTTTATGCCCTGCAAGCTCAAGCGTACGCATCCAGATCTATCGCGACGATGTTCATTGTTATCTGCTTATCCGATGATATCGTCAAAACGCCGTATGTCGGCGGACGCTTATCCCTCGGAGAATCAATGCTTCCGGGATTCATAACGTATATACCGTCGATAAGTTCTGTCCGATAAAGATGCGTGTGACCGTACAATGCGATCTGACAGCCGTTTTGCTTAGCGACGTTTATGAGCTCTTCCAGCCCAATATGAACATGCTGCTCATGACCGTGAACACAAAGTATCTTTATTCCATTTGCGTTAGCGATACGAACGGTTTTATTATCTGCATAATCGCAATTGCCCCTGACAAATAAAAAGCTCTTTTCGGGATGCAGATTTCTTACGTCGTTAAACTCATGTTCACCATCACCGAGATGTATGAACGCGTCGGCGTCCAAATTTTTCTCGACAACGTATTTCAGTTTGTGGTAGTTTCTGTGTGTGTCGGAACAGACTACAATTTTCATAGATTAAAACCCCTCTTTTTGATCGACTCCCGTATGTTTAGTATACCATGTTTAACGTATTCTGTCAAGTTGAAAACCCGCCGCTTTGAATATCGGCAAAGGTAAAAATAACTCGCAGATACATAAGAGAACATTCATAAATCAGAATAAATTAAATATAATTTAAGGAGGAAACTATGAGCAATATCGATTCTTTGCTGGAAGCGGTAAGCAAAAAGCTGGGCACCACGCCCGAACAGCTTAAAGAGGCGCTCAATTCCGGCAACCTTTCAAAGGCTATCGGCAACATGTCGGAAAAGGACGCTAAGAAGCTGAACGCCGTGCTTAATGACACGGAGCTTGTGAAACGGGTGGTAAATTCAAAGCAGGCTCAGGAAATAAGAAAATCGCTGGGTAAATTATAATTGTCGGAGGGCGGAATGAGTAATTTAGATGAGGTAATAAACATACTTATGTCCGCCAACAACAACGACAGCGGCGATAACAAAAACACGGCGGAGGACGGCGGGACGGGTGAAAACGACGAGCTGTTCGGAGGCATTGATATCGAAGCGGTGCTGAAGATCGGCGAGATCATGTCAAAGCTAAACGAGCCGGACAAAAACACCCAGCTTTTGCTTGCGCTTAAGCCTCATCTTAGGGAGGAAAACCGTGCAAAGATAGATACTGCCGTAAAGCTGTTCAAGCTGATATCGCTGCTTCCCTACCTGCGGGAGAGCGGTCTGTTTGACAAATTGTTATAGAATAAAGGAGTACGACATGGAGTGGAAAAGCACAAATATTTCTAAAAAGGAATTTGAGCAAAAGCAAAAGGAATTTATGCGCGAGGCTATGGATATGAGCAAGCGCGCAAGACCGGCCGTCGCGGAGAATGTTCCTGCGGCAGTTGACGCGGAAATACCTACAGTACAGGCGATGGAGCAAATTATTTCCGAACCGGCTGAAGCTGTAATCAGCGAGCCTGCTGTAAGCACAGAAAACACCGAAGTTCCCAATGAAAGTATCAGCGTTAAAACGGAAAATACCGCTGTAGAAGATATTTCCGTTACAGCAGCCGAAGCAGAGACCGCCGTGCAGGTATCCGCACCGACAGAGGAAAACACGGCAGACGATGAAGAGATCGTGCAGATATCCGCACCGGCAGAGGAAAACGCGGCAGATGATGAAGAGATCGTGCAGGTATCCGCACCGGCAAAGGCAAACGCGGCAGATGATGAAGAAGTAGTGCAGATAATAAGTGACGCTGTATCAGACGACGCGGAGGAGATTTTTGCACAGCAAGAGGAAGAACACGAAGCAGAAGATTATATGAGCTTTTTTGAAAGCGACAAAAGCGATAATAACAACAGCTGCAAAGTTCCCGACTTTGCCGAGCTTATAAAAAATCACAACAGCTCCGCCGAAACCGAATGCCAAAACTGTCAGGAAACACGTCAGCATGAGGAGGACGGCTGAGGGCGAAAAGAAGGCGGCAGCATGGACATAATACAGAAAATAGCAAACGACGACGACCTGCTTATGGTAGCGGCGATCGCCTTTATACTCTGGCGGGAAAAATCCGATATGAAGCTGATATTGGCGCTCGCCTATGTATTTTTACTTAGATCCTGATGTTTAGCGAACAGCAAAATCGGCAAGTATTAAAATACCTGCCGATTTTAATTTGTTCAAAAAATATCTATATTCGCTTTTTTAGCCTGCGCGTGCTGTATCTTTCGCGGTATCATATAAAGTCTGCCGTCCTTGACAAAGCACGCTCCGGTCTGGTGAAAGCTGAAAGGCACCCCTGCCCTTTCACATTGAGAACGTATATCCAATACCCAGTCGTAATCGCAGATACGCGCGTCTTTGCCAGATTCGCCGCCGACTGTAACGTCTGCTATTTCTGAAGTGAGATACTTTGAAATGTCGATTTTTCCCAGCAGCGGCTCGCATATTATTGATTTTTTCTTTATAGGCGCCGAAAGAAATACCGGCAGCCTGCGGTCTGCTTCACGCTGATTTTCACATGTGCAGCCAATATGAACGTTTCCATATCCGCTGCCCCAATCGGAGGGTATACATTGTTCAAACCGGAGTATCCTCTTTGTGATAATGAAAAACGTCACGTCGCTGCGCCGTTTTATCATCTTCCAGCATTCTTCCCGCCAGCTATCCGCCTGTTCCAGAAAAAAGTCCGACGTGAAACAGGTAAATATAACTTTGCCTTCGGGTGATAGCTTATATCCGCCGTTTTTATATTGTTCGATAGGCGCATAGAAAGTCTTATTTTTGACTATCTCTGCGCTGTTTTTTTCGTATTGCTCGTCCCTGCGGTAAACATAACAATGACGGCAGCCCTCGCTGTATTTTATACAGCCGTGCCACGGATTCCAAGTATCTTTCATTTTTTATCCAGTAACAAATAATGCGGTATTATGTCCTCGTAATGCCCGTCTTTCATCAAAAAGCCGCCGGGTATAACGCCAAGCCGGGTAAATCCCAGCTTTTTATAAAGATTCAGCGCCGGGGTATTTGTGCTTACTACTGCGTTAAATTGCAGTATCTTAAATCCAAGCTCTCCGGCTTTTTTGACGCAATGAGTCACCAGCTTTTCACCTATATGTTTGCCTCTATGGGTCTTTTTGACCGCATAGCTTGCATTACATATATGACCGCAGCGCCCGACATTATTCGGGTGGAGGATATATATGCCCATGACCTCTTTGCTGCTAATGTCATACGCAACGCCGGTAAAAGATTGCGAGGCGAAAAACTCCGCGCCGCTGCTCATATCGAGAGGCTTATCTTGTGGAAACGCCGCGCCGTCCTCTACGACTTCGTTCCAGACGGCGACCGCTTCACTTAGAAAGCTGTCGGTAAGCTCACATATTTCTATACTCATAGCGAAATATCCATTATCAGCGTGTTTAACCTGTTGGCAAAGCCGTCGTCCAGCTTGACCGGCAATTCTTCTCCGTCGGACATGCGTTTCAGCTTAGCCGAGCCGTTAGCCAGTTCGTCGCTGCCTATTACCATACAGTAAGTCGCGTTTATCTTGTTGGCGTATTTCATTTGCGCCTTAAAGCTCCTGCCGGCGGTGTCAAATTCCACCCAGAACCCTTGTGACCTGAGCTTTTTGGCAAGCGTCATAGCGTATATGTTGGTCTCCTCGTCAAAAGACGCGATATACAGATCGCAGCCCTTTTCCTGCGCAAAATCCAGCTTTTGATTATCCATTACCATGATGATCCGTTCAAGTCCCATGGCAAAGCCGAGCCCCGCAAGCGGCGAGCCGCCTATCTCCTCCACCAGTCCGTTGTATCGTCCTCCGGCACAGACCGCGCCCTGAGAGCCTATCTCGTTGGAAATAAACTCAAACACCGTATTGGTATAGTAGTCCAGTCCCCTTACGATAAGCGGATTTACGGTATAGGCGATCTCAAGCGCATCCAGCCGCCTTTTCACCGATTCAAAATGCTCTTTGCATTCGTCGCAGAGATAATCAAGCATCTTCGGCGCGTCGGATTTAAGACTGCCGCATATCTCGCTCTTGCAGTCGAGCAGACGCATAGGATTTTTTTCCAGTCTTTCAAGGCAGGTATCACACAGCTTATCCTTGTATTTGCCGTAATATTCGATCAAAGCCTTGTGATATTCCTCGCGGCAGGTCGGACAGCCTATGCTGTTTATCTCAAGAGAAATGTTTTTTACACCCAAACGGTTTATAACGTCGTTTGCCAGCGCGATCACCTCCGCGTCGGACGCGGCGGAAGGAGCGCCGAAAACCTCCACGCCAAACTGATTAAATTCACGCAGTCTGCCGCTTTGCGGAGCTTCATATCTGAAACATCTGGTAAAGTAATAAGTTTTTAACGGCAGAGCGTCATTGAACAAGCCGTTTTCTATAGCGGCGCGCACCACTCCGGCAGTACCCTCCGGTTTAAGAGTTATACTTCTGCCTTTCTTATCGTCAAATGTGTACATTTCCTTTTGTACAACGTCGGTAGTGCTGCCTACGCCGCGCTGAAAAAGCTCTGTATGTTCAAAGGTAGGCGTGCGTATTTCTTTGCAGCCGTAAGCCTCGGCGGTATCCGCCGCGATTTTTTCGACCGTGTGCCATTTATATATCTCTTTGGGCAGCTTGTCCTCTGTTCCTCTCGGTCGCTTTGTTAAAATGTCCATTTCGTTGTTCCTCTCTTTTATATATTTAAGCATAAAAACGGCGCACCAAGGTGCGCCGATGATTGTTTCAAGCTCAACCCTTTACGATCTCACGCCAATCAAGGTCACCGCGTTCAAGCGCGTGGATCAGCGCCTCGGCGGTCGCTATATTAGTCGCTAAAGGTATATTATGCACATCGCACAAACGAAGCAGATTCATTTCGTTCGGCTCGTAAGATTTTGCGTTAAGCGGGTCGCGGAAGAATATCAGCACGTCTATCTCGTTGCAGGAAATGCGCGCAGAGATCTGCTGATCACCGCCCTGCGCTCCGCTGAGATAGCGCTGTATATGAAGTCCTGTTGCCTCTGACACCAGCTTGCCGGTGGTGCCGGTGGCACATAGATTATGCTGACTCAAAATGCCGCAGTATGCTATGCAAAACTGAACCATAAGCTCCTTTTTAGAGTCGTGTGCAATAAATGCGATATTCATTATTTCTTCTTCCTTCCTTCAGCAAAAATATGCCGATCGATCCATTATCTGCAAAGCTGCTGCAATTCGCTTCCCTGCAAATTTACCGGGGAATATGAAGATATCGGGAACGCCCCTCTGCCGAAGATCATACCGTGATATGCGGTATCAGCGCGTTTAATGCCGTAAAAATAATTCTTCAGAAAACCAGCGTATAACAAACTTACCTGCCTTTTTGATACAAGGTAAGATTACTTAAATTTATTGTACCATAAAAGCGGAAACAAATAAAGTATTTTCTTTAATAAAAACAAAAATTTGTTAAAAAAAGCAGAAAATGATAGAGATTTTTGTGCAATATATTCAATGATCCAAAAGCAAACAAATATTATTCATCAGTATTAGTTTGTGAAAAAGAGCCGCGCGGAGGTCTGCCCTCCGTATTAGTTTCCTGTCCGCCCCACGGAAGAATTATATTTTTACCGCTTTCATCGTAAACAGGCTTATAATTGTCATAGAAGTAAGACTCTATTATATTTCTTACCATCAGTCTGGAAAACTCGCCTTTTTCCAATACTATACCGAAAGCTATCTGCGGATCTTCAGCGGGATAAAATCCGAGAATAGTGGAATTGAAAGTATCCTCTGTCACCTGCGGAGTACCCGTCTTTATCGCAACACCGTAAGGAAGATCGGCAAGCTGCCTTTCGCCGTACGACATAGGCCAGCGCACATCGTCCGCAACTAAGATCATTCCGTCGGTTATAACGTCAAAAATATGCTTGTCAGCGTCAAATTCAAACGCGACGGTAGGTTCGGTCTTTTTTATTGTTTCTGTGCCGTCATAGCTTACCACGCTGTCAACCAGATAAGGCTGATACCTCGTACCCTTGTTTGCGATAGTCAGCGCGATAGTCGCAAGGTGGAGTGGTGAAACGGTAGTTTCAAGCTGTCCTATGCCCGCCTGTATCGTACAGCCGGGAGTCCATGTTCCGCCCAACGACTCGAAATACTCAGGCGTACTCATGTGTCCCGAAGTGCCGCCTATTTCCAGTCCGAGGTCGGTACCTACTCCGAACATTCCCGCCACCGAAGCGAGATATTCTATCCCCATCTGCCTTGCCATATCGTAAAAATATATGTTGCAGGAATATCGCAGCGCTTCCCTGACTTTAAGGCTGCCGGCAAATCCCATTATGCAGCCCGGCTGATAATCGCTGTAATAGGTATAAGTGCCGCCGCAGTATACCTCGGTATTTTCGTCCGCGATACCGGACATCAGCGCCGCCGTACCGGTAATGGTCTTGAATGCCGAGCCGGGACGATAAAGTCCGTATATACATCTGTTATAGGTAGGATTAGGCACATTGGGATCGTTATATTTTTTATCGTTTATCAGTTTATAATAGTCCGACATATTGTAATTGGGATAATTTGCCATAGCCAAAACCGCGCCGGTCTTTACGTCAAGAACAACGCAGCCGCCCGCGTCAACGAGATTGCCTCGGTTCGGGTCGTTATTATAGTGCAGCCAGTTAATGTGGTTTGCAAGTATCTCCTGCACTTCATTTTGGAATTTTGAGTCGATAGTAAGCCTGATGGAGTTTCCCGCCGCGACCGGCTTGGTTATCTCATCGGAAATAACTATCCCGTTATAATCCCGCGTAATGGTGCGCACGCCGTTATCGCCGCGCAGAGTTTCCTCCTCCGACCACTCGATGCCGAATTTGCCGAACACATCGTTAAGCGCGTAGCCTTCATCCTTGTGTTCGTCGTACTCCTCTTGGGAAATAGCGCCGATACGCCCCGCAATATGCGGTATAAGCTCACCGCCCTGATATACGCGGATAGGCTCTTCAATTATATCTATCCCGCTCAGCATAAAGCTCTGCTCTTTAAGCTCTATCACGGATTGCAGCGAGATATCCTCCGCGAGAGTGTATCGGTTCTGATAGGAAAAATCGCGTATCTGCATTTCATAACGGATACCGGCGATATATCTGCGCATCTGCTCGTCGTATTCCCTGCCGATATCGTACTTTTCATAAAGCGCGTTGATACAGTTATCGGCAGTCGCGTATACGCCAAGCTCCATTTCCTCTCTGACGGCGTCCTGTTCGTCTAAGTCTCCGGTAAATTCATACGGCTGAGTTTTGGAAATGGGAATAGTGTCTATCCATTCTTCGTTATTTTTAATAAGTATTTTAAGAGTTTTCGCGATTATATCGTTTTCGGTACCGGCTTCTACAAAAGATTTCTGTATTATGACCTTGTAAACCAGCTTATTGGTGTTGAGTATCACGCCGTCTTTAGTCATTATCTGACCTCTTGCCGCCTGTATGGTCTGATTTGCGATATATGTTCCGGTAGTCTGGGAAAGATAATATTCTCCGTCCACTATCTGTATCTGCAAAAGCTCCAGCGTACATGCAAACGAAAGCACAACCACAACAAGTATAAGTACAATTGTTCTTATAGATTTTCTGACCTTGTTCATTGTTCCTCCGTCTTATTCATCGTCTGATTCAGCATCGTCAAATACCGATATTATCTCGCTGTCCGTGGTATCGTGCCCGAGCTTTTTATTAAGAAATCTCACCAGCAAAAAGACCGGCACGGATAAAATCACCGTTGAGATCACGCTCGGAAGCATAATATGAAGTATGATAACGTCAAGGTCGGGGTCGCGCCAGATGATATGCTTGAACAAAAGCTCCATAAATTCGATAATAAATAAAACGCATATATTTATCCAGAAAAAGTTGAGAATATTCCTGTGTATAAGGTTTACGACCAGTAAAGTCACCATAAGACAGCACGGAACCAGCCAAATAGAGGTAAATCCGAACAGCCCGCCTATCGCCATATCCGTTACCATTCCCGCCGCGGCGCCGAATATCACGCTGCTGAGTTCTCCCTCGAAAACCGACACCGCAACAGCTAGCGTCACCGTTAGCAGCGGCTGCCATTCAACAAACGGCAAGGTAGATTGTATCATCAGGAAAAAGAGCAGTAACAGCGCGTAAAAAAGCCATCTGAAAAACGAGCGTTTCATATCCCGCCGGGTCAGCGCGCCGATCTTTACCATACGAAAATTCATCAGCCGACAACACCCTGCCCTTTGAAATTAGTTATTACAACACAGCTTCTTATAGTGAGGATATCTACAGCCGGCTCGATAACCGCGTGCTCGGACAGTCCGTTGCCATCCTCATATACCTCTTTTACCGTGCCTATAAGTATATCTCCCGGGAAAACCACGCCCGCGCTGGATTTCACTATCTCTCCGGCCTTTATTCCGCTGTCCTTGCTTATATAACTCATCAGGCATTCGCCGTTCTCGGCATGCTCCGCGTCGTTTTCGATTATGCCTATTACCTTGCTTTCAAATGTCATTACGCCGAGATTAAGGTCCTCGGAAAGCACCGTAGTCACCTTGGAATAATCCGGGCCGAGCTCGCTTACCATGCCTACAAGACCGTTAGCGGTCATAACAGGATCGTACAGCGATATCCCGTCGTTTGAACCGCGGTCTATCATAAATCCGCCGTTCATATCATTCTGATTACGTGAAATTATATTACAGGGCGGAGAAAAATCGAAATCCTCGTTTTCCTCCTTGATCTTAAGCGCTTCTCTCAGCTGTTCGTTCTCAGTCTTTATCTTCTCAAAATCGATAAGCTGCTGATACTGTTCGTTGAGCTTTTCGGTCAGCTCCTCCGCCTGCATCTTATATTTATCCGCGTTTACAAAACGATCCAGCGTATCCTCCACCCAGTTGGATATCGCGTTGGACGCGGCGATAAAAGGCTTTGATATCTCGGTGAAGACAGCTTGCGGAATAGAGGCTGCTCCTCCCGATACCGCAGCATAAATGACTACACCCAGTACAAGCGCAAATACACATATTATTATTTTGAATTTGAAGCCGCTGAAAAAATCGCGCATTTTGTTAGCCTTTCAAAGTATTATGTCTTACTACATATAAAGTATATGACTGACCTTACAGCCAGCCATATCGTATTTCAAAAAATCCGGATCAATATCTCGAATCATCGTCGGTGAGAACATCCACCAGCTTATCAATGTTTTCAAGCACCTTGCCGGAACCGTCTGCTACGCAGTCAAGCGGACGCTCCGCCACCTTTACCGGCATACCGGTCTCGGAATGGATAAGCAGATCGAGCCCTTTCAGCAGCGCGCCGCCGCCGGCAAGCATGATCCCCTGATCGATTATATCCGCCGCAAGCTCCGGAGGAGTCTTTTCCAGCGTTACCTTTATAGCCTCGATTATACGGCTTAACGGCTCGGAAAGCGCCTCTCTTATTTCCTCGGAGGTTATAGTGATATTCTCCGGCAGACCGTTGAGCAGATTTCTGCCCTTTATATCCATAGACGGCTCGTTATCGCTATAGGGATAAGCCGAACCTATAGCGATCTTTATATTCTCAGCCGTTCTCTCGCCTATAAGAAGATTATATTTTTTCTTGATATAATTTATGATGGAAGAATCAAATTCATCTCCCGCAACTCTTACCGAACGGGAGGTAACTATGCCGCCGAGCGAGATCACCGCGACCTCGCTGGTACCGCCGCCGATATCGACTATCATGCTTCCGGTCGGCTCGGCTACGGGAAGTCCCGCGCCGATAGCGGCCGCCATGGGCTCTTCAATTATCGAAACGCGCTTTGCTCCGGCATTCTGTGTGGCTTCTTTCACGGCTCTGCGCTCTACCGCGGTAACGCCGGAGGGTATGCAGATTATTACCCTTACTCTGGGACGGCCGAAGGAGCGTCCTTTCAATGCCTTTCTGATAAATTCCTGTAACATACTGGTAGTCATGTCAAAATCGGCGATAACTCCGTCTTTAAGCGGTCTTACCGCAACTATAGAACCGGGTGTACGTCCGATGACTTCTTTTGCTTCCTGACCTACGCAGCGCACTCTGTCCATCTTAACATCTACAGCCACAACGCTGGGCTCTCTGATTATTATTCCCTTGCCGCGCATATATACAAGCGTATTTGCCGTACCGAGATCAATGCCTATGTCCTTTGAAAACATTATACTAGTCCTCCGAGAAATTAAATGGGTATTTTCCTATTACTATATTATAACACGAAATCCATACTCATACAATAAAAAAAGCAAATTAATTATCAATAAATTATTGTCGGATTTTGCGCAAAAATTATGCAATTTTACCTATATAAGCATTTTTGTGAACAAACGCTCCGGTTTTTCGGAAAATTCGTAATAACAAGCCGCCTTACGCCGATATATGCTTATTTTGTTCCGGTAGAACCGAATCCTCCCAAACCGCGCGCTGTTTCGTCCAGCGTATCGCTTTCTTCATAGCCGCACAACTCCACCGGAATTATAACCAGCTGCGCTATCCTCTCGCCGTTTTCTATAACGATAGGCTCGCTGCCGAGGTTTATGAGAGGCACGCACAACTCTCCGCGGTAGTCGCTGTCGATAACGCCGACCGCGTTAGCCATGGAAAGTCCTTTTTTTATCGCGCTGCCGCTGCGTGGGAAAACAAATCCGCCGCAGCCCTCGGGTATCTGCACGGCTATCCCGGTAGGTACGAGCTTACGTTCTCCCGGGGCGATACAAACAGCTTCATCTATACAGCAGTACAGATCCGCTCCTGCGCTGGCTTCGGTAGCGCGAAACGGCAGCACCGCTTTCTCACGGAGCTTTTTTACTTTTATCTTCATAATCTCCTCCGGATAAATTCTTTTTTATATCGGAAGTGCCTTTGTAATACAACCCGCGTGTAAATCCGACCTTACACGCCGAATGACTTACAAAACTCTTTGTTATGCCTATGATATCCTCTTCGTCGGTAAAATTCATCAGCAGAAAATCAAATCCCGCCGTATCCTCCGGTTTATCGCCTAGATAAAGCCTATCGGGATTTAGTATCTCCACCGCGTTATCAGAACATATACAAGGCATTTTCTTTCCGTATCGGTCGGTGATAAAATGCGGACAGCCGCCGCGCTTTATACCGCCGCAAGGTCTGCCGTCCTTTATCGGACAGCGTCTTGTCAGCATAAGCGGCAAGCTTCCGTAAGCTATCACTCCGCAGCTTATTTGAGAGCCGAGACAAAGCTCTTTTCCGGCATGCAAAGTAAGCTCCGGTGAAAGCACCGCGTCCCGCACTCCAAGCGCTAAAAGCTCACTTAAAGTATAACGATTGGCGGCGTTCAGCCGGAACGTGCCGTATGCCGACATACCTACTCTGCGAGCCAGCATGATATGCGACAAAGTATGCGCCGCCGTTTTTTCAAAGCCGTATCTTTTAAGCTCCGAAAGCCCTGCAAGCGTTTTTTCCTCACAGTCGCCAAGAAATACCGGCGGAACTGCGATTATCCTATGCTTGTCCGGCGTTTTTGCGTCTAACAATTCCATAGGCGCATAGATAAGAGAAAACGCCTTTTCGCTAAGCGCAATGTCAAGCTGCTCGGCATTATAAACGCTGCACCTCAATTCCTGGCGGCTTATTGTTTTTTGAAAGCGCGGCAAAATATCGATATTATTGCACTTGTAATTTCGGGTATTTTTCTCAAGCAGCGCTTTAGCGAGCTTATCGATCAAATTTCTTCTAAGCTCGTTAAGCTCCGAAAGGCTGACCGACAGTCCGTGTTCTGCCGAAACGGCGATATTTCCGGCATAAAACGCCGTACCGCCAAGCTTTCCTATCTGAGTAATTACCGCCTGCTCCGTTATCTCTTTGGAAAGCGCCTTTTCCGGTATTTTACCTTCCGCAGTGACCGTCAGTCCGTCGGTCGACGCTGAAGCAAAGATCGGCTTATTTGCCGTGATATTCACAGATATATCGGTTTTATATCTTTTATAAGGAGCAGAATAGAGATTTTTTGCTTTAGAAACCGCATGAACAGACGCGCCCACGTCGTCTTTAGTGCGTATTCCCTGCATATCGCTCATATCGCCGGTATAATATCCGTCGGTAAAACCGCTGCGTGAAAACACATCGCGCAGCAAAGATATATCCGGCTTGTTACCGTCTAAAGCTGCACGGCAGGCGTTTACCGCAGCCGCAACATATTCCGGCCGCTTCATTCTACCCTCTATCTTAAAGGAAGTTACCCCGATATCTCTAAGCGCCGTCAGCTTATCTACAAGAGAAAGGTCTTTCAGCGACAGCACGTTCTGTCGATCACCGCAGGAAAATCCCAAGCGGCAGGGCTGTGCGCATGAACCTCTGTTTGCGCTTCTGCCGCCGAGCATAGCGCTCATATAGCATTGTCCGCTGATGCTGACGCACAGCGCGCCGTGGATAAACAACTCTGTTTCTATATCGCAGCCGGAAATTATCTTCTTTATCTGCTCAAAGGAAAGCTCCCTGCCGAGCACCACCCTGGAAAATCCCAATTCTTTTGCGAGCTTAGCTCCGCTTACGGAATTGACCGTCATTTGGGTAGAGGCGTGCAGCGGCATATCCGGCACTATCTCGCGCGCCAGCCTTGCCACGCCGAGATCCTGTATTATAAGCGCGTCCGCGCCAGCCCGCGAATAAGCCGTTATCGTTTCCGTAAGTGCTTTTATCTCATTATCGAATACTATAGTATTCAGCGTTAGATATACCTTTACCGAATTGCGGTGGCAAAACTCCACAGCTTTAACCAACTGCTCGTTATCAAAATTATCCGCGCTTTGCCGTGCATTGAAAGAATGTCCTCCCAAATAAACGGCGTCGGCTCCCGAATTAACGGCAGCCGTAAGTGCGTCTGATGTTCCGCAAGGGGCAAGTATCTCGCTCATAATGTCATCTGACCGTCGTTGACGATCTCGCTCATCTGCTCGCTGAGTTCGGAGTATTTTTTTCTAAGCGAGTTAAGCTCGTCGTTAAGCTCGGTTATCTCCGCGCTTTTCTGCTTTACATACCCGTCAAAGGTTTTCTCGTAAGTAGCGACGGTGTCTTTAAGTACCGCGATCTCCTGCTCGTTCGCACCGGAAACATCGTCCGGCTTATTATGAGAACGCGCATATTCTTTTTTAAGATTGTTCCAAGAAGTCTCAAGCTGCGCTAATTTGCTTTCCAGCGCCTTATTTTTGGAGGAAAGCTCGTCATTCTGCTCTTCCAGCGCTTTTGCTTTTGATATTAGCTTATCGTTTTCCGAGATAAGTTCGTTGTTTTCATTCTCAAGCTTTGTTATACGTCCGTTAGCAAGCTCAAGATTTTTGGCGGCGCTGTCGTTTTCCTCGCTGCTTTTATCGTATTCTTCCAGCTTAGCGGTAAGCTTTGCTATCTGCGCTTCGTATTCCTCGCACATTTTCTTTGCGGACTGTGCGGTTTCTTTTGCGTCCTGAGCCTCGTCGGCTATATCCAATGCGGAAAGTATAATTGTATCCGAGGGGGACATACCGGTCGCGGCGATGCTTATCTGCGATATCTTCTTTTTAAGCTCTTCCGCCGCCGCGCGTATCCTCGCGGGATCGTCGCTCTTCAAATTAAAATCATGTCCGTTTATAGTGACCCTGACTTTTTCCATAATATGACATTACCTCTGTGAAGAAGTATCCCCTTTCCGCAGTTATTTGAAAAATTTATTTCTTGTTATCATTATAGCAACGACTATCGCCAGCAGCGCGGAAATACCTAATGTGAACCAGGTATACGGCAGCGGCAGGTCGCCTACGTTCATTCCGTAAAAGCTAAAGACCATGGTCGGCACCGACATAACGATGGTGATAACGGTCAGCACCTTCATGACTATATTCAGATTGTTTGAGATTATGCCTGCATACGCTTCGGTGGTACCGGATATGATGTTTGAGTATATATTGCTCATCTCGATACCCTGCTTTACCTCGACCAGAAGATCCTCCAAAAGATCCTCGTCCTCTTCGTACAGCTTTATCACACGTCCTCTGTGTATCTTTTCCAACACCGTTTCGGTAGATTTAAGCGAAGTGGAAAAATAGACCAATGATTTTTGCAGACCAAGCAGCTGCAAAAGCTCCTTGTTTTTCATAGATTTGCGCAGCTGAGCCTCAACATAGCCGGACAGCTTATCTATCTGTTTAAGATATTGCAGATATTTGCCGGCGATCCTCAGCAGCATATAAAAGGTAAATCTCGTCTTTAACTGCGGCTTTACGCCCTTTACAACGCCCTGTGCGAAATCCTCCACGATGATGTTATCGCGCAAACAGACCGTGACTACATTCGTTTCGGTAAGGATTATGCCCATAGGCATAGTATAATAGCTTATAGTTTCGTCCTCGTCGGATTTTTCGGCGACCGGATAGTCAAGTATTATAAGCGTCTGATCGTTCTCACTCTCAATACGCGAGGTCTCCTCCTCGTCAAGGGCGGAACGTATAAAATCGCGGTCTATGCCCAGACCCTCCTCAAGCGCCGATATTTCAGTTTCGGTGGGGGCTACCGCCGATACCCAACAGCCCGGCTCTAACGTTTCGGTCTGTAGGATAGCGTTGTCTACAGATTTGTAAAATTTCAGCATATCACACCTCTTTCTGACGTGCGCTTTCTCACACGCAGGCAGGCGCGATGTTAAAATCAGCGGTCAGACCTGCGCAAAAAAGCGGTCAAGATAAATGCAGAAAGAGCCGATGACCGGCAATTTCCGCGTACTGTATCCAATAAAACGGCATCGCCCGTATTCGTCCGCCGACATTGCAGATCACCCCTTCTTGATTTTACAAAGAAAAATCTCCTTGCTATATAGTCATAACCTTTATTATTTTATCACAAAAAAAACTTTTTGACAACTGTTTTTTGTTATTTTTCCGAAATTTCTTGTTTTAACGACTGTTTTTGACTGAAAACGCAGCCGCAGAAATTCTGCCTGTACAGTCCGTACTCGGCGGAAAGCTCGATAGAACGCTTATATCCGTTGCGCTTTTTAAAATCCGAATACAGATACATAACGCCGTATTTTTGCTCTGATTCGCCGCCTATCTCGTTTAGCCATTGAGCGTTTTTATGCGGGCTGACCGAAAGCGTGGTGCAAAAATAATCGTATTTTTGCTCTTTAGCAAGCTGCGCGGTCTTTTCCAATCTCAGTTTATAGCACATACGGCAGCGTTCCCCGCCCTCCGGTATATCCTCGCGTCCTTTTGATATGGCAAAAAACTCCTCCGGCTCATGATCCCCGTCTATCATCGTTACCGGATAACGGAAATCGCGCTGTGCAATATAGCGTTTCAGCTCCGACTTGCGCTTTTCGTATTCCTTGATATCGGTAATATTAGGGTTATAGAAAAACGCCGTTATCTCAAAATATTCAGTCAGATATTCCAAAACATAACTGCTGCACGGCGCGCAGCAGCAATGCAGCAGCAGCTTCGGCACGCCGTCAAGATTTTTGATGATCTCATCTGTTTTAAGCTGATAATTTATCATTGTTCCACCATGTTTTCCGACGCATATCGGCTTATGTCCTCAAGCTCTCCCTCGGTAAGCTTGTCCCGTTCTACAATAAATAAAAGTCCGTTTATCGTGGTGATATACGCGTCGTCGCGGAAAATATCCACCGACGCGATGGATTCCCACCCTACTGCCGCAACAGGAACGCCGTCGTTTTTAAGGTTAAACCCTTTTTCATAGATATCTATCCCGTTTATATTGTTTTCGGCGTTAAGCTTCAAAATATCCTTTGCGTATTTCTTTATCGCAAAATACAGTATAACGGTAAACGCCGCTATCATGACGACTCCCGCAATAGTAAAGATCGCCAGCATTACAAATCCGGTCAGCACCCATGATAAAACGCCGCACACCGCGAGCAGCACCATCAGTACCCCGTACAAAATAAGCAGCGCTTTCGTTTTGCCGGTTTTTCCCAGCAGAGTGTAACTTATATATCTTCCTATATTTTCCTTGTTCCATTCAATATATGCGCTTACCATATATTCTCCTTTCCGTCAGAAAATTCTGCCCTTTATTTCAAAAACAGGTCCGCGCTGCCATAAAAACGTGCTCAGGTGTATCTCGTACCCCTCGCCCTGATTCACCGCGAAATCTATCGGCCGCATTTTCGGCAGGCCGTAACCCGCCAGCAGATTCATAATAACGCCGGAATGAGTGATTACCGCAGCGGAAGTGATATCCTCTTTCATCATATTTTTGAAGATAAACTCCAATCCGTCCAGACATCTTATAGCGAAATGTCCGTAGCTTTCCCCACCGGGAGGAGCCGCTTCATATCCGCCCTTTATCCAATCGGCGTAATCCGGTCTGCTCTCAAGCTCCGCGGGGGTTTTGCCCTCGTATTCGCCAAAATCGCATTCCGCTATCTCATCCACGCGCAGCAGCAGCTTTTCGGGATAGATTATATCCGCGGTTTCCAAACAGCGCTTCAGCGGGCTGGAATATACCTTCTGCACGTTTGGGTAAAGCTCCTTTTTTGCAAGCTCTGTGATGGCTTTTTGTCCCTCCTCGCAAAGCGGCAGATCGGTAAGCCCTATATATTTTCCCTCGATGTTTCCCGAGGTAAGCCCGTGCCTTATCAAATACAGCCTGTAATTTCTCATTTTTATGTCCTTTCGTCGAATTTGTGTATAAAAATCCACGGAATTTTCTTAAAACCCGAATTATTTACTAAAAAAATCGTCGATTTTTTGTATAAAATCACGCTTTACAATAGGGAATAATTCATATATAATTTACCGTGTGACTATTTTTTAAGATTCCAAGAGCGAGGTATTTCTTGATGAACAATGATTTCCCGCGTATTTTGACACTTTTGCGCAAAGAAAAAGGTCTTACGCAAAAGCAGGCGGCTGCCGACCTTAATATAGCGCAGGCGCTGCTTTCACATTACGAAAAAGGAAAACGTGAGTGCGGGTTGGATTTTCTGGTTCGTGCGGCGGATTACTATAAGGTTTCCACCGATTACCTGTTGGGTCGTTCTGCGGTAAGCAGCGGTGAAATAATAAGCGAAAGCGATATACCCGAAGCTGTCGAACAATCCCCCGATGAAAATAAAAACGGCGACCTTGCTCTTATCCTTAACAAAAAGCTGATAATAAACAGCCTTGATATAATATACCGGCTTCTCGGCAAAATAAAATGCCGCGCTTTGTCCAAAAACATTTCATCTATGCTTATGCTGTCGGTGTATAAGGCGTTTCGCATAACATACTCCACTAATGACAAAAACGATAAAAATATGTTCTCGGTACCCGCGGGCGCGTCGCCTTATCTTTCAAGCTCTGCGATACAGATAGACGAAAGCGGGGCTGTAAACGCCGCTAAAACAGAAACCGAAAACGCTCCCCTGCTGACCACCGCGATAATCGAAGAAGAATTCGATAAGCAAGGCACCGCCCTGTTAAGCCTCATAAAGCAATGTGAAAGCAGAATAAAAAAACTGGACATCGATTGACCGTTAAAAAAGGAGAAACCATGAAAAAACTGATCATCATTACTTTATCCGTTATCGCCGCAGCCGCTGCGGCATTCGTCGCTATAGACATGCTTTACAAACGCGCGGTAAAGGACGTCAGCGCAAACGTTTGAAAAATTCCGTCAGCAGCGCCGAGCATTCGTCCTGCAATATCCGGCTTCTTACCATAGGTTTATGATTGAACGGATATTCGTATATGTTCATTAAAGACGCGCACACGCCGCCTTTTTCATCAAAAGCGCCGTAAACCAGGCGTTTTATCCGCGCGTTTATTATAGCTCCCGCGCACATAGGACAAGGCTCAAGCGTTACATAAAGCGTGCAATCGGTAAGCCGCCAGCTTTGCTTTACGGCTGAGGCTTGTTCTATAGCGAGGATCTCCGCGTGCGCGATAGGTGAATTGTCGGTTTCCCGCCGATTGTAGCCTTTACCTATTATCTCGCCGTTTTCGTCTATGACAACGGCTCCGACGGGACATTCTCCCAATTCTGCCGCCTTTTTCGCAAGTTCAAGGCAGACGGTCATATATTCTTCGTCAGCAGTCACATCAACAACCTCCCGTCCGGTAATAATTATACAATATATTTCCTATAATGTCAATGGAGCGTAAATGCTCTGTTGCAGCAAAAAAACAACGACAGGACTTTATACCCTGCCGTTATTTTTCTGCGATCTACTGCACTTCCACTATCGTTATATTCTCACCTGCTATATCCACCTCGGAGAGCAGCGCGTTTTTGATCTGAGCCGCCTGCGCGCTGTCCAGTCCAGGCGTTTTCACTATTATGTTCGCGCTTTTTCCGCTGAGATAGCACAGCACTTCTTCAAAGCCCTGAGCCTTAAGCATAGTTTCTATCTTGGTTTCCGCTTCCATAAGATCGCTCATTTTCTCGGCGTCCTGCGCTACCACCGCCATTTCATCGCGTGTGAGGTCTCCCCCGGCATAAACGCTTTGCAATACCTCCGCCGCCTCTGCGCGGCTGTTTTTCTTATCTATCCTCGCCTGCGCGAAATATGCGTCGGAACCGGTCAGCGCCGCACCCGCTTTATCAGTCACCGGAGTATCGGCTGCCGACGTATCCTTATTGCTTTCGCCGCTTAAATTAGAGGAAACAAAGGTCGTATCCCCGTAATTATTCCCCGCAGCCTCGGCAGATGATGATTTAAGGCTGTTAGATATCGCATAATTTGCATACAGCCCGACGCACAGCACCAGAGCAAGACCTGCTATGATAAGATGCTTTCTTCTTATTATCAGATTGATCCTTTTCATTTGAGATTTTTCTCCTTTCATACCTTTGGAAAACGCGGTCTACACCGTAACGCATACTTTTGACACCGATACGTCAAGCGCCTTTGACACCGCGTCTAAAAGCCTTTCTTTAATGACTGCGTCACCGGCGGCCGGACATATGATCGCCGCCCCGATGACCGTATGGCCGTCCTCGTCAAGCCTTATCATTACGTCGGACACATTATCGCCTATTTCCTCCATACCTGACAGCAGCTTTTCTATACGCTGCTCCAGCAGTTCTTCCGCCGTCGCCTGATCCTGCCCTGCGGAAAAATTATCCGATATCCCAGACAGAAACAAAAGCAGAATTATGATAATGCCCGCAAAAAAGGCTATTTTTAAGAATTTGTCATTTTTGAGTATCTCTTTCATATTGTATTCCTTTTAATTAAACGAATATCTGACCAGAATTTCATCACCGACCTTTTCCCTCACGGCGAAAAGCGCACTATCTATATACTCCTTTGCCGTGCCCTTTTCAAATACAAGCTCAATTTCATTAATAGATATGCCGAACGAGCCGTTAATATGCGCGACTATGTAAATTTGAGAGCATGGCGTGCCGTTTTGCTCCAATAGCTCGTTTACGCTGTCTTTAACAGCGTTAGCCGCGGCTTTTTCCGCGTTTTCGGACAGCTTTTCGCTGAAATCCACCACCTCTATTTCATTAAATTTGATATCCGGTATATCTATCCCTATTCCTCCGGTGACAGACTTTAATACGCAGACGGAAAACAGGCAGGCGGTAAGAAAGGATATCTGCGGCTTGAAGCGGCCGTCCGGCACCAGCATTTTGAACAGACCGCTAAGCACCGCCGCCATACATATAGTTATCACAACGCCGTTCATGCCGCACCTCCCATTCCTATAAATATCATCAGCGAGATAGAGATGACCACCATAAGCATAAAGCACACCAGCACCGCAAGAATTATCGACATAATGCTTTCAGCGCTTTTTAGAAGTCCGCCCAGCGCCGGCAAGCCGAACATATCGCAAACCGCCGAACACAGCGACAACGCCAGCTTAAAGCACGCGGCGCTTATCATGGACGGCAGCATAAGCATAGCGCCCGCAACTATCCCGAACGAGCCGAAATTGCTGCGAATAAGGTTTATCCCTCCCTGCATAACGGACAGCGCGTCCGACACCGTACCGCCGATAAACGGCACGCCGTTAGACACCGTAAACCTTGCGGCTTTTATCGCCACCCCGTCGGCAGGAAGCGTTATAAAGCTCTGTAACCCAAGCAGCGCGACGAACACCGTCATAATAAGTCCCAATCCCCATATTACTATCTTTTTTGCCGCCTCGGCAATAGCGTTCAGCTTTAGTTCCGGGTCTACCGAGCCCGCAATGGTGACCCCCATTATGCAGGAGGACGCCGGCACGATAACTCCCGACGAAAGGATCGCAAACAACTGTGCGCCCGCCATTACCACCGAATTTATTACTACAGATGTATTTACCTGCCCGCCGATAAGCAAAATTCCGGCAAACGCGGGTATAAACCCCTCTAAAAACACCTTTCCGGCATTCACCAGCTCAGACGCGGCATTGATCGCCGAGCTTACAGGTGATATTAGCATGGCGGCTCCCACCAGCACCGAAACTATCGAAAATACGCTTTGCATATTCTTTCCCGCAGATTCAAAAAGCGCGTTAGCTATACCGCACAAAAGCACTATCGTAAAGATAGACACCGTCAGCTTTATAGGGTCGCCGAGAGAACCTATCACCAGCGACAGCAGCTTATCGAAAACGTTTTGCGCGCTCAGCGCGTCGGGCGGGATATTGTCGGGAGTAATACCGCTTTCCTCCAGAGAATCCGACACCTCCGGCGGCAGCGACGCGACATAATCCTCCAGACCGAGATCCGGTTGCTGCGCTGCCGCGTTTACCGAAGTAAGCAAAAGCAGCAGCATTAACATTGTAAATGTAAGTATGATTTTAACATTCTTTTTCATCAAAAATCCCCGCTTTACGGTATCAGTCCCGTCACAAGCTGTGCAAGGCTTGTAAACAGCGGTAATGCGGTAAGCGTTATCGCACATTTACCCGCAAACTCTATTTTAGAGGCGATAGCGCCCTCTCCCGCGTCACGGCAGCTTTCCGCCGCAAGCTGCGTTATAAAGCAGACCGCAAGGCATTTTATCAATATCTCCGCGTATCCGTTATCGATGCCGGAATTTTCAGCCAGTCCCATAAGAGTGCTTATGGCGGGCTCCAGCGCGACTACCGCGGCGGCAAGTATAACCATTCCGGCGGCAAGAGATATGTATATGCCGAATTCGGGCTTGTACTGTCTTAGTACGGCGCAAAGTACAGCGCCGATTATCCCTGCGCCGACAAATGCAATAATATTCATAAATTCTCCGTCAAAGATTGAACACGTCTTTTATCGTATCAAACAGATTGCTTATCTCGGTAACTATCATCATAAGCACTACTATCAAGCCTGCGATGGTGGTCATCATCGCCTGTTCCTCCCTGCCGGAGCGCTGTAAAAGCTGATTCAGCACCGCAACGACTATCCCTATCGCGGCTATCTTGAAAATAAGATCAACGTCCATGCCATAAGCTCCCTTTATATCAGAATTATACCTGCCGCCGCGCCGCAAAGTATACCCAGCGTGCGGTACAGTCTGCCTCGGCGTTCATACTCTTCTCTCGCTGAATCAGCCCTATGGGATAATCGTTCAAGCGTCATATTTATGACCGCCGTCTGACCATCGGCGTCGCTTCTGCCTAAACTTTCACCGAGATCATACAGCGGCGCTTTATCGTCATTTTGCAGATATAAAAGGCTTTGCACGCATTTATCCCATTCTTCCTTAAGGCCGATACCGCTGTCAGCCGCCGCAATAAGATCGTCGGAAATAAAAAAGCCTTTTTCTTTGCTGATCTGCGTAAAAATGCCGGACAGCTTCATTCTGTTGTACCGTATAAGCTCCAGCATTTGCTCTAAAATATTCATAATTTTTTCTATATATGAACATTTCTTTTTAAGAGCGTCAGCCGCCGCAAATCCCGCCGCTCCTCCGCAAAGCGAAGTAAGCAGGAATATAACTAAAGATACCATTACACGCTTTCCCGCCGCCAAAAATCCTCTAACCTAATTATCTGCTGTTTTACGCCGTACTTGTCCAATACAAGCATGGCGATATGGCTTATCGCGCCGCTGTTTAACAGTCTGTTCAGGTCGATATTTCTGCGGATTTCCTCCGTCGTGCCGCAATGTGCGGTCATAATAACGCCTACGCCGCTGTTCATACATTGCTCGATAAGTGAAAGATCCGTTCCAAGCTCATCCGTGACGATATAATCCGGCGACATACATCTTATCGCGCGAATAATGCCGTCGTTTTTATTAAATCCGCTGAAGACATCGGTGTTTATCCCCACATCGAACTGAGGTGTGCCGTCGGACGCCGCGGCTATTTCGTCACGCTCGTCTATCAGCGCGAGCTTATATTTTCCTCCGATAACGCGGCACAGCTCGCGCAGGACGGTGGTCTTACCGCTGAGCGGCTTTCCCGTTATAAGCAGTCCGCGTATATCTTCGCCCGAAAAAAACAGCTCTGCCAGCCTGTCGGCACAGCCAGTATGCCGCCTTGCGATACGTATATTTACCGAAGATATATTTTTGATAAGCGTAACGGTATCGCCGTTATAGACCGCTCTGCCGCTGAAGCCCGCTCTGTGGCCGCCTTTCAGCGTTACGTAACCCTGCGCCAGCTCCTTTTCATAGCTGTGTATGGAGCTTTCGCAAAAAGCTACTACGCAGTTTTCTACCGTTGAGGCGCTGATCATGTTTTGAAGCACATGGTCATATCCGCCGCAGCATATTACTGCGGGTCTGCCGGCGCGTATCCTTATTTCCCGTGCGTCGGCTTTGACCTCGCTGCTTACTCCCGCCAGCTCCGGTATGAATTTTACCGCGGTGGAAAGCGCGCTGTCGTATTCGTTTTTTCTTGATCCGATCATTTTTAACAGTCCTCTCTGATTTGATTTATTACAGTCTATGAGGACTTGTACAAAAATAGAACAAAAAAGCCGCCGCATAAAAGCAGCAGCAAAAAAACAGCGTCAGCAAAAATAATGCCGACGCTGTTATTATCCTTGTTAAATCTCAGCCCTTCAGTCCGCGTGCCTGCCTGTCCATATCCTCGACGACTATATCGTGTATCTCGCCGAGCGACGCGCAGTATTCTAATACTTTCCACGGTTCGTTGGTGTGATAATGTATTTTTATAAGATCCTCATCTCCGACGGCAAGCAGGCTGTCGCCTTTGAAATTTTCTACAAAGTAATCGTATATCGCGTCCTCGTCAAGGTCGTGACCCTCAATAAGAAGCTGAGTATCGTATCTGAATTCTATCATCTTTACTTCTCCTTAATATCAACAGTCCTTATATGCAGTTCTTCAAGCTGTTTGTCGTCAACGTCCGAGGGACAGCCGGACATCAGCTCGCTTGCGTCCTTTACTTTCGGGAACGCCACAACGTCTCTCAGGCTTTCCGCGCCGCAAAGCATCATGGTCAATCTGTCAAGACCTATGCCGAGTCCTCCGTGAGGGGGTGCGGCGTACTTATACGCGTCTACTAAGAAACCGAATTTTGCCTGTATCTCCTCTTCGGTAAGACCGAGCAGTCTGAACATTTTTTCCTGAAGCTCCGGGTCGGTTATTCTTATCGAACCGCTGCACAGCTCGGTGCCGTTTACCACAAGGTCGAACGCCTTTGCTCTTACGCTGCCCTTGTCGTTGTCAAGGCTGTCCAGACATTCCTCCATAGGCATGGTGAACGGATGGTGCATAGCGAGCCAGCTCTGGCTTTCCTCGTCCCACTCGAAGAACGGGAACTCCGTTATCCAAAGGAAATTAAATCCTCCGTCCGGTACTATGCCTATCTGTTTTCCTACCTTTGTTCTCAATGCCCCGAGCACCGGCAGCGTGACCTTGTTCTTATCTGCGACGATAAGCGCCACGTCGCCTTTTTTACAGCCTAGAAAATCAAGTATGTTCTCCAGCTCGCCCTCGGCCATGAATTTTCCGAACGAGCAGGACGGAACATCCTCTACCCAGCGCACATACGCCAGTCCTTTTGCGCCGATACCGCGCACAAACTCGGTCAGCTTGTCTATCTCCTTACGGGTGAGGATCCCTGCCGCGTTATCGGCAACTATCGCTCTTACGCTGCCGCCGTCCGCTACAGCGGAAGAAAACACCGAAAAGCCGCTGTTCTTTACCAAATCGGAAATGTCCTTTATTTCCATACCGAAACGGGTATCGGGCTTGTCCGAGCCGAACCGCTCCATAGCGTCTTTATAGGTCATGCGTGGCAGCGGTATCTGTACATCCTCGCCCAGCGTTTCTTTAAGCAGAGTCTTTATATATCCCTCGGTAAGCTCCAAAATATCGTCCACGTCCATGAACGACATTTCCAGATCTATCTGAGTAAATTCCGGCTGTCTGTCCGCCCTGCCGTCCTCATCGCGAAAGCACCTTGCAAGCTGGATATAACGGTCGTAACCGGATATCATCAGCAGCTGCTTATATATCTGAGGCGACTGCGGCAGCGCGTAAAATTTTCCCTCGTGCAGTCTGGACGGAACAAGATAATCACGCGCGCCCTCCGGCGTGGACTTCATCATCATGGGAGTTTCTATTTCAAGAAAGCCGTTGTCATAGAAATAATCCCTCGTGACCTTGGCTATCTTATGGCGCATAATAAGATTGTCCTGTAACTTTTTGCGTCTCAGATCAAGATATCTGTATTTGAGCCTTAACTCTTCGTTAGTCTTAGTATCGTTGATTATCTCAAAAGGCGGGGTCTGCGCCTTTGAAAGTATCCTGAGATCATTTACCGTTATCTCAACGTCGCCGGTCTTTATCTCGGTATTTACGCTCTCTCTTTTTCTGAGAACGCCCTGCGCCATCAGCACATATTCGCTTTTTACCTGCTTTGCCTTTTCAAATACTTCGGGAGCGGTGTCATCGTCAAATACCAGCTGCACGATACCGGTACGGTCTCTTAAATCAATAAATATCAATCCGCCCTTGTCCCTTACTCTCTGGACAAAGCCGGCAACCGTCAAAGTATTGCCTATCCCCTCGACCTCGCCGCAGTAATGAGTGCGCCTCAGTCCCTGCATAGTGTCTGCCATAATATACTTCCTTTCAGTACAAAAATATCACAAGAGATATTTTAGCATATTTTTCCCGAAAATACAATACTATTTTGCATAATTCCACCTTATTATCGGAAAATCGGGCTTAGCAAATTTCAAAAACCGTTTAACTCAGCCGCCGAAAAATATATGCTCTATAAACACTTTAAGACCGATACCGACAAGGATCATTCCGCCGGCTACCACCGCCTTGCTTCCGAGCAGCTCACCGAATCTTTTGCCGGCAAAAATACCGACTAAGCTCAGTCCGAATGTGATAACGCCTATGATAGATACCGCCGTTATCATATCAAAAACAGTCATTTTCATCGCTACAAAGCTGACTCCGACGACAAAAGCGTCTATGCTTGTCGCCACCGCCTGAAACATCAGCGCCGTAAAGGAAAACTTGTATTCAAGGCGGTCTTTATTATCTTTATTCTTTTGCCGCAGCTCTTTTATTCCCTCAAATATCATCCTGCCGCCGATGAACCCGAGGAATATCAAGGCTATATAATGATCCCATCTGCTTATAAATTCCGCGAAGCTGCTGCCCAGGAAATATCCCAGCAGCGGCATTATCGCCTGAAATATCCCGAACGCTCCCGCTATCGCCAGCGCGTGGCGCAGCATTATTTTTTTCATTGTAAGGCCGTTGGAAATAGATACCGCAAAAGCATCCATAGCCAGACCTATCGCAAGTAAAAACGATTGTAAAAGCAACGAAACTATATCCATATTAAACGCTCCCTCCGGTAAAATTTTATATTTTCTGCGACAGCAGCGGCGAATAATGCTTTCTGAAGCTTTCAAAGCTGCCGTTATCTATCGCGTCCCTTATTTTTTCAAGCAAGGTGTTATAAAAATACAGATTATGCTGCACGGCAAGCCGTCCGCCCAGTCTTTCCTCCGTTTTGAAAAGATGTCTGATATACGCGCGGGAGAAATTTCGGCAGGTCGGGCAATCGCATTCCGTATCTAAAGGCAAATCGTCGGTCATATACTTTTCGTTGGTTATATGCGTTACTCCCTGCCATGTGAAAATTGAGGCGTGACGCGCGTTCCTCGTCGGCATTACACAGTCGAACATATCTACCCCGCGGTATACCGCCTCTATTATATTTGACGGAGTTCCCACGCCCATAAGATAACGCGGCTTGTTTTGCGGAGCGTGCGGGATCACCGTTTCTATAATATCATACATGACTTCGGTCGGTTCGCCTACGGCAAGTCCCCCGATAGCGATACCGTCTACCGGCTTTTGAGCGAGCAGCTTCATATGGTCGGCGCGGATATCCTTATACGTTCCGCCCTGATTTATCGCAAAAAGCATTTGATGAGGATTTACCGTGTCCGAAAGCCCGTTCAGCCTTGCAAGCTCGGAAATACACCTGTCCAGCCAGCGCGAGGTGCGCTCTACCGATTTCTTCACATAGTCGAATTCCGCGGGATTTTCTATACATTCATCGAACGCCATAGCTATAGTAGAGCCGAGATTCGACTGTATCTGCATGCTTTGTTCCGGCCCCATAAATATCTTTCTTCCGTCGATATGGGAGCTGAAGTACACGCCCTCTTCCTTTATTTTACGCAGCTTGGCAAGTGAAAAGACCTGAAAGCCGCCGCTGTCCGTAAGGATAGGACGATCCCAGTTCATAAAGCGGTGCAGCCCGCCCATCTGCTTTACGACCTCGTCGCCCGGACGCAGGTGCAGATGATATGTGTTGCAAAGCTCAACCTGACATTTCAGCTCTTTAAGATCAAGCGAAGACAATCCGCCTTTTATCGCGGCGGCTGTACCGACATTCATAAAGCACGGCGTCTGAAAATCCCCGTGTACGGTATGGAAGACGCCGCGCCGCGCCGCGCCTTCAGTTTTCAATAATTCGTACATATTTTCTCCAATATAAGAACATTCATCCAAGATGATCCTGCGGGACAAGCCCTATCTGCCCGTTTTCCGCTATGCCGAGATAATAACCGCAGGCGCTGTCCGCCGCATAGAACCGCTCGCCCTTATGCACCGACAGAAAAGCATTCAGGTTGATGCCGCCGTGAAGCTTCCCGTCAGAGCCGGTAAAAGTGAACTTTTCCGGTATCATACCTGTTTTTCCGGTCTGCTGATTTTTGACAAGCAGCATTCCGTCATTATTATCAAGGATTTGCAGAACGTGGCTTTCCCACTCCGCATATTCCGGCAGATGATCTGAAACTACGTCGCGTTTTACCGTCATTTCATCGGCGTTTATCGGCACAAAAAAATTATCATAGCTGTACGATTCGCCGTTTTTATTGATAATAAAGGCGTTTAGCTGACCCGCCCACTTTGTAACTGCGCCGCCGTCTATGTCTATAATGCGCTTTTCTTTATCGATTATAGGCAGATTTGAGTTGTTGCTGCGCTTATAGCATTGTACCGGATAATGTCCGCATACGACTGTCTTTTCGGACATATGACCGCTTCGCAAAAACCACGGAGCGCAGATAGCGAACCATTCGCTGCCGTTTTCCCAATCCGGTCGGTTTTCTATTCCGGCATGAATAAAAATATGGTCTTGCGTTTCCAGAGCGTAAGGCAGCTCGTCCACAAATTTTATCTCATTATAAAAGGCGTCGAGGACAAGCGCGCGTTTTTCCTCAAAGCTCTCTGCAAAATCGGTTATGCCGAGGCTTTGTCCCATTTCAACAAAAGCGTTATACGGCCGCCGTTTCAGCCGCTCAAGGAATTTTTCCCTGCTGTCGTAAAACGCCATATTCGGACAATCGGTATCGTTGTTGCCTTTTATGACGTATACCTTAGGGATTTTTGAAAGCTCTATCACCTTTTGCAAAACCGCCGTATTATGCACGCCCTTTTCCAGCATATCTCCGAGTATGAACAGATGATCGTTTCCCGCGTTATAGCCGCATTTATCCAGCAGAGCGCAAAACTCATCATAACAGCCGTGAATATCGCTTATGCAGATGATACGCGCCTGTTTAGGCAGCGATATTTTTACATTCTTCATTCAATCTCCTTATATAGCTCAAATTATCAACATGCAATCCCCAAAGGAAAAAAATCTGTATTTTTCTTCAATAGCGGTTTGATATGCGGCTAATGTACGCTCTCTTCCGAGAAATGCGCTGACCAGCATTATGAGCGTGCTTTCCGGCAAATGAAAGTTTGTTATCAGCCCGTCTATACATCTGAATTTATACCCCGGATAAATAAATATCCCTGTATCCGACGTAACAGGCTTTACTTCACCGTTTTCGTCCATTCCCGCGGCAGCCTCCAAGGTACGGCAGCTGGTAGTGCCTACCGCTATCACCCTGCCGCCGCGCCGCTTACATTCCTTTATTTTATCCGCCGTTTCCTGCGGTATCGAAAAGTGCTCGACGTGCATTTTATGCTTTAATATATCGTCCTCTTTTACCGGACGGAACGTTCCTAATCCCACGTGCAGCGTAACAAAAGCCGTATCGACGCCTTTTTTGCGTATGCTGTCAAACACCCGCTCGGTGAAATGAAGCCCCGCAGTCGGAGCGGCGGCAGAACCGAGCTCATGGGAATATATCGTGTTATATCTCTGCTTGTCCTTAAGTTTTTCGGTAATATACGGCGGCAGCGGCATCTGACCTATTCTGTCCAAAAGCTCAAAAAAAACGCCGTCGTAGGTGAATTTTGCTATACGGTTGCCGCCCTCCGATATTTCGGTTATTTGGGCGGTCATAAGCCCGGAGAAATCCACCTTCGAGCCGACCGGAAGCCTTTTTCCGGGACGCACCATGACCTCCCATACTCCTTCGGCAAGCTGCTTTAACAGCAGAAATTCCACCGCCGCGCCTGTATTTTGCTTGATCCCGTACAGTCTTGCCGGAAAAACCTTTGAATCGTTCAGCACCAACAAGTCACCTTTTCTGAGATACTCGCATATATTATAAAAGCGGTCGTGTATAATACTGCCGTCTGCCCTATTTATCTTCATCAGCCTGGAGCTGTCGCGCGGTTCAAGCGGAGTCTGCGCTATAAGCTCTTTAGGCAGGTCGTAATAAAAATCCTTTTTCTGCATTTATCTTTTTCCTCATTTTCTTTTGACTGCACATTTTACATATTAAATATAATAGCACATTACCGAATAAAAATCAATCAATTTTTTATGTTTTGGCATTGACAAAACCTATAAATTATGGTAATATAAATACGATATCGGGTGTATATTTGCGCCCTGCGGCGAGTAATGCCGCAACATTGGTTTTTGTATTTAATAACAAATGCAGAACACACAACTCGCGTATGCTGAATGTTGGAGAGCATTTGCTCTATATCTGCAATTTCGGCTGCTAGTGAACAAGCGGCTTTTTATTTTATACAGGCTTATGTGTAAAGAATAAAAGAAAGATACGGTGAAACGAATGAAAAGCTATAATGTAGGAATAATCGGTGCAACGGGTATGGTAGGTCAGCGATTTGCCGTCCTGCTGGAAGATCATCCGTGGTTCAAGGTCAAGGTGCTTGCGGCGTCCTCGCGCTCTGCGGGCAAGACCTATAAAGAGGCCGCGCATTGGCTCATTGAAAAACCTATGCCCCGTTCTATGGAAGATATGATCGTAATGGACGCGACCGCAGATATAGACAAAATAACCGAACAGGTGGATTTTGTGTTCTGTGCGGTCAATATGAAAAAAGACGAGATAAAGGCGCTGGAAGAGCTTTATGCAAAGCATGAATGTCCGGTGATGTCAAACAATTCCGCACATCGCTTTACCGACGACGTGCCGATGATAATCCCCGAGATAAACGACGACCATATGGAGATAGTTCACGCACAGAGAAAGCGGCTGGGCACCAAAAAGGGCTTTATTTCGGTAAAGTCCAACTGCTCTATACAAAGCTATGTCCCCGCGCTGAACCCGCTGCGCAAGTTCGGAATTACAAAAGTCCTCGCCTGCACCTATCAGGCTATCTCCGGCGCGGGAAAGACCTTTGAGACTTGGCCGGAAATGGTGGACAACGTTATCCCCTACATAGGCGGAGAAGAGGAAAAGAGCGAGCAGGAGCCGCTCAAGGTCTGGGGTAAGATCGAGGGTGACAAGATAGTAAAGGCAGATAAGCCGATGATAACCACTCAATGCCTGCGCGTACCGGTGTCCAACGGTCATTTTGCCGCAGTTTTTGCTAGCTTTGAAAACAAACCGTCTATTGATGAGATAAAGCGTCTTTGGAAAGAATACAAGGGCGCTCCGCAGGAGCTTGAGCTTCCCTCGGCTCCTAAGCAGTTCTTGAATTATTTTGAAGAGGACAATATGCCTCAGACGGCGCTTCACAGAAATCTTGAAAACGGCATGGCGGTATCCATAGGACGTTTAAGAGAAGATACTCAGTATGATTATAAGTTCGTTTCGCTTTCTCACAACACTTTAAGAGGCGCTGCGGGCGGAGCGGTGCTGATGGCGGAGCTGTATGCGGCAAAGGGCTATTTCGACTGATCGCATAAAATTTTGCCAAAAATATATCAGCACGGAATTTTTACGAGAAAAAAGGAGGTCGGCTGTCTTGCGACCGGCTGACCTACACACTTGAATCAATATAGGAGGGTCATCGTATGAAAGAAACTATCTTTACAGGCTCCGGAGTTGCCATTGCGACCCCGATGAACACCGACGGAAGCATAAATTATGAGCGTTTTGCCGACCTTATAGAAATGCAGATATCCGGCGGTACCGATTCTATAGTCGTATGCGGCACTACGGGTGAATCCGCCGCGCTCAGCGACGAGGAACACAGAAATCTTATAAAGTTCTGTGTAGAGCGGGTAGCAAAACGCGTACCGGTAATCGCCGGAACCGGCAGCAACGACACCGCTTA
>CANRII010000005.1 GCA_947630685.1 uncultured Ruminiclostridium sp.
GACGACTGGGTAACGATAGACGACGCGGCCGCTCCATCCCCGTCAAAGCCGGTGGAATATGACAACGAGCGTGTGGATCACACCATAGAGGAAGCTGCCGAAATAATAAACAAAATAGATAATTTTACCGCCGCAAAAGACCTTATCGTCGACCTGCCGAGCCATATCGATCGCCTTTCCTACTATACGGAAAGACGTATCGGAAGCAACGGCTTTCCGCCTATCGCCGAACAGGTAAAACAATTTATGAGCCTGTACCGCTTTTTTGCCCCGGATAAAGAATTTTATCCGGAATATTTTTACTCGCGCGGAATAAAGCAGAACGACGACAGCTTGACTCCGATATACGTCCCTTTTTACATGAATTATCAGGAGCTTATAAACGACAAGGTCTTTGATGAAAAATGGGACGTTCGGTATATCTATGATTATACCAAGAGCGAAGACCTTGCCGACTATGAAAAGCCGTTTTACGACGACACTTTTTTCTTAATGAAGCAGCGAGAGCCTAAAGACGGGTATGTTCATTTATCATGCTCCTACCCTTACGGCGGTTCATATCTTTTATTTGATTTCGGCGTGATAAATAAAACTCTCCGCGATATCGGCATAAGCAACATATCCGAAGCGGAGTATGTCGGCGTATTTGAGCCGGACAGCGAGGAAAGCTATCAGCTGCTGGATAAAAAGATGACGATAAAAGACGCGGTAAAGGTATATGAAGATTATATCAATTCTATCCCGTCGCTTTTTGAGCCGGTTTTCAATATCAGAGTTAAAGACGTTCAGGTCTATAAGGCCGGTGGCGAGCTGTATTTTTATAATTTTATCGCTGTAAGAGAATATGAAGGAATAAAATATGACAACCTCGGCGAAGCGGGCGACGTGGTAGGCGGAGATGATTTCCACTCGGAATACATTTTAGGATATATGATACAAAGCGATAGGGTAGATCATTTCTACGGCAGCTACGCGCGCGCTATGGAAATAACAGACAAGACCGAACGAACGGATATCATTTCTTTTGACGAGGCGGCGCAGGAGATAAGCGACCGACTTTCCGACCATGTCGAATTTGAGATAACTGAGGTAAGAATTGTCTACTCTAACAGAGCGGATCTGCCCTCGGATAACTGGTATGACAGAATTGTAACTCCCTGCTATAAAATAGTAGCGCATAATCTCAATGACGACCGGTATTATTTCTGCTACTTAAACGCGTGCGACAAGAGCGATTTCAGATATTATTCCGCTTCGTATCATCAATAATTTCTAAAATACAAAAGTATAAAATCGATCGTAAAATCTATTGACATTTTGTTTGTGATGATGTATGTTTATTATAACAGAATACAACAAATGGTAACTGCGATCTTTGCAGAAAAAGATAAAATTAAGGAGGAAAAAATATGAAAAAACTCATCGCACTATTTCTGATATCCGCACTCCTCACCGGCTGTGCAAATCTTAAAGGCACGGAATCGCCGGCAGAGTCCTCTTCACCCGCTCCGGCTGAATCGATAAGCGATACGGAAGAAAGCAGCGAACCGATGACCGAGCAGGCGGATCTGCCTTACGCAACCTTGCCGGTCGCAACAGAGCCCGTTGTACCCGAAAACGGGGATTGGCCTACCATAGACGATGTGACCGAGCCTCTCGAGCCGTCCGGTCCTGTTGAATTTGACAATAACAGAGAGGATTACACCCTTGAAGAGGTCAAAAATATCATAAACGGCTTTGACAGATTTTCCGCCTCCGAAAACATTTTCACCGATGTCCCTAGGCATATCGACCATATAAAAGAACGCACCGAGGGCATGGTCGATGATATGCTTGAAACCTCCATGTACGACCAGTATGTGTATTTCCTTAAGACGTTCAAGTATATTTTCGGGGATGATACGCCGTTTTATCCGGAATATCTGTACGTCAGAGGCGGTTTTACCGACAGCGATGAATTATTTGAACCTTTCTACACTTATTACGACGATTTCATCAGCGGGAAAAAGGTGAATAAAGCCTTTAACGTGAGATTTGCCTATACCGATAATGCGGATACGGACAAAGATGATGAAGTCTTTTTAATGACGATCCACCCCATAGGCGCCTGCGATACACGTTTTGACAGGGGAGTATTGGCTAAGATAATATATGATAATAAGCTAATGCACGAAACATATGATGAAGGTTATACCGCCGCTAAAACCATATTTACCGGTACGGACAAAACCAGTTACGGGAAGTATATAGGAACGTATCTGCCGGACAGCGAAAAAAGCTACAAGCTGTTGGACAAGGAAACGAAGATAAAGGACGCGGTGAAGGTGTTTGAGGATTATATGAATTCTCTTCCGACTATGCACCAGCCTATGTATAATATCCGCGTAGTCAAAGTATCCGTGTATAAATTCGATGTTGATGACGGTCTGTATGTGTATTATTTCGACTGCGCGAGGGAATATGACAATATTCTTTTTGACAGCTTTGGATATGCTCAGCAGATGATAGGCGGAGATGATTTTCTTTCCGACTACAACTTAGGCTATATGGTGCGCAGCGACGAGGTGGATTTTGCCGACGGAAATTATATCCGGTTTATGAAGACCTATGAAGAACAGCAATATGACGACGTAATTTCCTTTGAAGAGGCTATGCAGATATTAGACGAAAGGCTCACAAAGCACGTTGAATTTGAGGTAGAGGAAGCAAGGCTGGTATACGCGTATACCGAGGAATTTGTAGACGATCTGCCCAGATACCATTGCAAGGTGTATTGGAGAATAGTAACGCATAATATCAACGATGATGGTTATTATTTCTATTACCAAAACGCACGGGATAAAGATAACCTGAGATATTTCTCGTCAAACAGCTACGGCGGTCAAGTCACAATGCTGCAATAGTCATACGGGGAATTTATATAAACAGTGAGGTGAATTTATGCTGCGGCTCATTTCATCAAATTTCAAAAAATGCTTTACCGACATTACATTTTATATGTGTATAGTGTTGGTATTCGGGCTGTGCTTTACCGCGACGGTCATTTCCGACCCGATCACCGAGGACCCGCTGACGGTGTTGGATATTATAATAAGAAACGACAGTCAGCTGGTACTGGATAACGTGCAGCTCAACGCTTTCGAGATATTCAAAGCGGGCGGGACGGGAAATTGGCTTGTGATGTTTTTGCCGATAATCGTCAGCTTTTCCTTTGCGAAAAGGTTTTGCGACAGCCGCGAGAGCAGGTTTATCCGACTGGAAACGATACGCCTGTCAAGGCTTAGCTACAACCTCGGCACATTGATAAGCGCGGTGCTTTTAAGCGGTCTGGCGGTGGTGATAGGGTATTTATTGTACGGCATTTATACCGCGGCGGTATTCCCCGACCTGTCCTATTATCCGGACATGGCGGAGCTTTACAACTTTGGCGATCAGCTTTTGCCGCCGTTTGATCTGCTCTACGGTTTAATAGGAATGCCGGCGGCATACCTGGCGGGACTGCTCGGAATGTTTTTATATGCGTCGCTGGCGGTACTGCCCGCGGTGCTTGCCGCGTCTGTTATGAGAAATCAGTATCTGATAATCTGCCTGCCGTTTTTCGCAAGCTATCTTATGACGATAATCTGTCAGCGGCTGTGGGGTATCATTATCGCAGACGTCAACAACAGTATGCCGTACCTCAGCACGATAGCGACGGCGATACATCCCGCGGCGCTTTTGAATATATTTATTTATAAAGATACGGCGCTGCCGACCGTGATATATAACGTAGTGCTTGCCGCGGGCGCTGTAACGTTATTTATAATAGCCATGAACAGGAGGTTGGATAAAGGTGAGTAGGAATATTTCGACCGTGTGGTTCGTGGCAAGGAGCGAATACGTCCGCTGGGTGACAAATCCGCGCATGATAATCGTGCTTATCCTGCTGATAATAATAAACACATTAGTTACCGACCCTTTATCGGCACGCGCTGATAAGTTCGGCGCGCCGATGAATTTATTTGAGCCGTTTATCGCGGTGACAAATTCGCCGATACTGCTGTTGCTCATCCCGTCGGTGTTCTTTGTACTTATGAGCGATTTTCCCGCCTCGTCGGAGAATATGTTTTTCTTAATAAACCGCACCGGCAAAATAAACTGGATGATAGGGCAGCTGTTGTTTGCGTTTATGGCGGCGGTGAGCTTCATGGCGGTGATATTTATAGGCACGCTGCCGACGGTTATGACTAAAGATTTCTTTATCGGCACGGATTGGAGCGACGTTACAAGGCTGTATCTTTCGCACTTTCCGAAAGAGTACGACTCGTTCGTATCGCAATTGTTACCGCCGAATCTTTACAATCAGATGTACCTTAGCGAAACCTTGGTGCATACCTGTCTTATGCTTTTATTGTATCTGTTTTCGATATGCTCTATGCTGTTCGTTTTCAAAATGCTGAAAATGAAAACGTTGGGATTACTTACCAGCGCGGCGATACTTGCGGCGGGAGTTACCGCCTTTACCGCGAACAGCGTTTTAATGTGGATATTCCCCTCCGCAAATATGGTGGTGTGGGTGCATTTTCAAGAGATACTCGCGGCGCAGGTGTTCCCGCTTTGGGCGTCATATCTGTATTTTGCGGTGTTTATCGCCGTTATGATGATATTAGGTGCGTTAGCGCTGAAAAAAGTTAATTTTTACAGTACGGAGGAAAGATAATGGAAGCGATGATAACCGTAAGCGACCTTTCGCTTACTATCAAGAAAGCCGAGATACTAAAGCACATCAACGTTGAGTTTGAGCGCGGGAAGATACACGGTCTTATCGGGCGAAACGGCAGCGGCAAGACTATGCTTATGAAGTGCATATGCGGCTTTGTCCACCCCACCGCCGGAGAGGTGACGGTAGCGGGCAAAAGGATCGGCAAGGACCGCGATTTTCCCGACAGCATAGGGATAATAATAGAAACGCCGGGATTTATCCCGTACTACAGCGGCTACCGCAATCTGAAGCTGCTTGCCTCGCTTAATAATAAGATAGGCGAAGAGCAGATAAAGGAAAGTATGGTGCGGGTGGGACTTGACCCCAAGTTAAAACTGCCGGTACGCAAGTACTCGCTCGGCATGCGGCAGCGGCTAGGTCTTGCGCAGGCGATAATGGAAGATCCCGACCTGCTGGTGCTGGACGAGCCGATGAACGGGCTTGATAAAGAGGGCGTGGCGGATATGAGGCAGTACCTGCTCGGTCTTAAGGAACAGGGCAAAACTATCCTTATCGCCTCGCATACGTCGGGGGATATCGACGTTCTGTGCGATACGGTGAACGAGATGGATAAAGGGGTCATGAGTAATATAAAATGAGGGCGGATGACCTATTTATGCCACACTTACAAAAAGGGGCGATATTATGTTTTTGCTGAACGTTGAATTGTGCTTTGAGCTACAGTTGCACACTTTAAGCGTAATATAGAAAGGAGCCTTTGTGTCACTCGGAGTTAAAGAACGTGTAAGATAATTTGCAAATAAAGTATGCAGTTGCAAATGAGCCAAACGGTTCATTAACATCGATATTTATGTAAATAGCGTAGAATCGGTTCGCGCTTGAAGGTAATGTAATCTGAAAGTCTTGATAGGAGTAACCGGAGAGCAAGATATTCTAAATCTCTCACTAACAGAAATAAAATTTGACTTATACTCCAAAAAAGAACCGGCGATAGCGTTTATTTTAATCTCAATGTGCCATATTCAATAAGTTTGTTGATATAAAACCTACGCGTAGGATTTAACCGTTGCAGCGAAGACTCGGTTTGCCGAGCTATTGTTTGTACACACATCATAATTAAACCCATCATATATTTTGTAGCATACTCTCGTATGTTTTATAGACTGATTTTTTTTTGGGGGGTGAAAGAATGGACGCACACAAACAATTGTTAATTGCAAACGGAGAAGATAAAACAGATTCTGTTGAGTCATATCGTTTTGAGCGTGGAAAATGTCGAATCAAATATTATAATTTTAGTAAAATTTATAGTTATAACGCAAGTAATATTCAAATTCTTAATCTTCAGAGAAAAATCGACCCACAAAGTACAATTGTAGTTGTGAAAGGCAGACAAATTGTTGGGATCAAAGAAATTCTTGATTTCGGAAAATTTTACCGTATTGTTAAAAAAGATAAAAGGGATATATCGTATCGCCACAATGAAATTCAGCTTATAAATAATTGCTTAAGTGACAAAAGAGTCGGTAATCTTTTTGATTATTTCAGAGAAACGGCTGCAACAGTCAGCCTTATAACAGACAAAGGGATCAATATTTTAAATCGGCAGTATCAAAAGGTCACTTCTGTCCGGGATGATACTGTGTTGGCAAGTTATTTGGATACGACGAAAGAAGCTCAACCTCGTAAACCACAATCTTTACTGATTTATCCATTTGGACTAAATCAAAGCCAGAAACAGGCGGTGGAAAACGCTTTCTCTTCACAGATAAGTATTATTCAAGGTCCTCCCGGGACAGGTAAGACACAAACGATCCTGAATATTATTGCAAATGCAGTTTTGAACAATAAAACTGTGGCTGTCGTTTCCAATAATAATTCGGCAACTTTGAATGTGGCTGAGAAGTTGGAGAAAAAGGGATTATCGTTTATAGCGGCGTTTCTTGGCAGTTCGGAAAATAAAAAGCGTTTTTTGGCCGAGCAATGTAGTCAATACCCTGATATTAGTGAGTGGGTGTTGGAACCTGAACTGGAAAGAGAACTTTCGGAAGCTGTGGGGTACTTATCAGCAGAACTAAATGAGATGCTGAACAGAAAAAACCGTATTGCTGAAATCAAACAGGAATTACTGGAATTGCAGCCGGAACAATATTATTTTAATGAGTACTATTCTGCCTTTGAAGGGATTCCAGAAAGCGAAGTAACAGGACTGTCGTCCCAAAAAATTCTATCTTTACGGTTGGAGTATGAGCGGCATTTTGAAGAAGAAAACAAACTGGGATTGTTAAAAAAACTATACATCATCTTTCGGTTTAACCGTTTTGCATTAAATCTTTTTGACTGCTTGCCGGAATTAGTGATACCATATTTACAAAACCAGTTCTACATTACTAAAAAAGCTGAACTTTATGCGGAACAAGAGATACTGGAAAGAGAACTGGCCAATTATTCTTTTGACGCCAAAATGGAGGAGCTATCCCAAAAATCACTGAAATTGTTTAGAGCTAAGTTGGCAAAACGCTATCCTTGGCATAGCGGTCGTCAGAGATTTGAAATGAACGACTTACGGGGTAATTCCGAGGTCTTTAACCAAGAGTATCCTGTTATATTGAGTACTACATATTCTATCAAAGAAACTCTAAGTGTTGAGCATATTTATGATTATCTTATTATAGATGAAGCAACCCAGGTCGATTTGGCAACAGGTGTTTTGGCTTTTTCATGCGCCAAAAATATTGTTATTGTAGGAGATTTAAAGCAACTACCAAATATTCCAAATAATAAAAAAACTCAGATTTTAGAAGAAATTTGGAACAAATATTCTTTTGATGAAATATACAATTTCACAAAGCAAAGCTTGTTATCCTCAGCAATAGCAAGATGGAACCGTGTTCCCTCTGTCATGCTGCGGGAACACTACCGCTGCCATCCTAAAATAATAGGATTTTGTAACCAAAAGTTTTATCAAAATCAGCTAATTATTATGACGAAGGATCACGGCGAGGAAAACGTGCTTACCATGTATCGCACAACGGTCGGAAACCATGCAAGAGGGCACTTAAATCAGCGTCAAATAGACGTTATTAAAGAAGAAGTCTTACCGTTTTTAGAGCGCGAGGGATATAAAGATATCGGCATCATTACACCTTACCGTGACCAAGTAGAGGCTATCTCCAAGCAATTGGGGTCAAAATATGAAGTGGCAACAATTCACAAATTTCAGGGGCGCGAGAAAGAAGCAATTATTTTGACAACTGTGGATAATGTGATAGGAGAATTCGTGGATGACCCCAATATGTTGAACGTAGCTGTTTCCAGAGCTATCAAGGCTCTCGTTGTTGTCACATCAAAAAATCCAAAAAACGATAAAACAAGCTACGGTGACTTAGCTCGTTATATTAAATATAATAACTGCGAAATTGTTGACAGCTCTGTTTTCTCGATATTTGATTTGCTATACAAGGAATATGCTCAGCAGAGGCAGGAGTACTTACGAAAACACAGACGTGTGTCTGAACATGACTCGGAGAACTTGCTTTACACGGTTATTGAAAATATTTTGAAAAAGGAGACATTCCAAAACATCGGATGTGCCGTTCATGTGCCGTTGGCAGCTTTAGTCAGGAACTATGATATTTTGAATGAAGAAGAAAAAAAATATGCCCGGAACCATTTAACACATACGGACTTTTTACTTTTTAACAAGATGGACAAATCACCTATAATGGCTATTGAATTGGACGGCGTTAAGTTTCACAAAAAAGGAAGTAAGCAGTCTAAGAGAGATCCTAAGAAGAACAGCATTCTTGAAAAGTGTGGCATTCAATTGCTTCGTATACGCACAAATGAAAGCGGAGAATATAAACAGATCGAGTCAATGCTAAAAAACGCATTTGAAAAAATATTTGTCAAAGATCAATATTAAAATGATGCGAAATCGAATCTTGCCAAAATGCAGACGATTACGCATCGGATTCACTTAATATTACAAAATTTAGTTGTAGAATGGAAAAAATTTTCCGTGTATGTGCGCCGACTGTGCTAATAATTGCCATACTTCTGGCAATAGAACCGCTTGAACGATTTATTATTTCAATCAAAAAATTTGATTAAAATCGTGGCGTGCTATTAGACATTAGTAAAAACTTTATTTTCCTATTAATATCACAAGGTTATTAAAAGTGTACATTTTTCGCCTATGCTAAGATTGTAATGAATCATTGGGAAATCATATCGCATAATTTAAACACCGAATCAATCGATCTTTTATCGACTCGTTTTGTAGACTTGATAACACTCGTATCAACTCTAAAACCTTATATGCTATGTTGATGTAATACCCCAATTCATTATTTTGACCAAGCCTCAATTGTTTCCAACTCGATATCTGCAGGGCCTTTGCCATTTTCCCCCCCACAGATACATTTTATCTGTGTTCGCAATATTCTCCGATCATAGATATAGCACTGTCAGATAAATAGGATTTATCTCAACTACAATTGCAATGCCATTTTGATTTATTAATTCACAATACCTTAATTATGAATTTTTCGGAGCATAACATCCTTCAACTGGAGTTGCCTATTATTATATGTCATCGAAGTTTCTATTGGCCATTTTTATTACTCAACTTTCATTGATAACTCTTTTACTTATTTGCCATACAATTCAGTTTTTCATTTTTACAACTCGGTTAAAAAGTATTGATTTTTTTAATGAACATAGTAAAATTTAGTTATGGATAAGCAACAATGCAACTATTTTACATGGAGGTTAATATGCCGATTTTAAACGAATCTTATAAATATGAGCCTTTCCCAGATGAAGAATTTAAACAAATGTCGCCTGTTGATGGTGTGTCGGGTTTAATATTACCACATTATTTATTGGGCGGTGTTAGTGGAGAAAAAGAGTGGGAAAATCCTGATAAGGCTCGCAATACTTTTGTGCATTTGGCGGCTTATGAACATTTTAAGAATGAAGAACATTTACTGTTGCTGGGACGAACTGGATCTGGCAAATCGGCAATAATTAATAGTTTAGCAGATGACATAAGAAAAGGGAAAGTTGATAAATATAGCGATGTATTGCAAATTGATCAGAAAGTGTTTTGTGAAAAATTAGCCGAATTATGCAACGATGTAGATATTAATAGATTTGATGCTACAAATAAAATAACTCGCATTATAATTATGACAATTTATACAGAAGTTATGATGTATTGTTTCCAAAACTTCCCTGCCGAACGAGCCAAATTAAGAGACACTATTAAGTATCTCTTATCAAAAAAGCTCTTAAGAAACAATACGAAAAATTTATTTAAAAAAATCGATGATTTGGATACTGAAGAAATTGAAAAAATGGTTTCTAATTCTAAAATTTTAAGTACAGGATTATCTATAACAAAAATATTATTAGGATCGTATCATATTATTAATCGTAATGAAGAATCTGCTATTGCTGAAAATGATTATTTCGAAAAAGCTTTGGAAGAGATAAGCAATTTTTTGAAAGAAAACAACAAAAGAATTTTAGTTTTACTTGATTCTTTTGATGAGTACCAAATTAATAACAGTGCATTTGTCGTAGCTATTAGAGCATTAATCCTTGCATGTTTTGATATTTATAAAAAATCAAGTAATAATTTTATATATTTTAAAATGGCGATAGCTTCCGAAATATACACGCGTGTTCTAGTGCATTTGCCTGCACAAAATCAGACAAATACAGTGGCGATTATTTGGTCTTTTAAAGAGCTTATAAAGTGTATGGCCTTAAGATTTGTTTCTTGGTATTATGATAATGACTCAAAATATAGAGAAAATATACATCTTTTTAATTTTTTATCAAAATACAAAGTTTCTGATTTAAATGATTCAAAAAAGGGATATGAAATAGCCGAAGAAATATTTTATAATATTCTTCCAAAGGTTTGCAAGACTAATTCTAGTTATACTTTTTTGACACTTGCATTTATTTCAAGACATACAATGAAAAAGCCGCGAGAAATAATGCAAGTTTTTAATGCCATTTTGGATAGAATAATATACGAAAAAAATAATAAATATTTTTTTAACGAGAATGGAGACTTTAAAATAAAAGATGTTGTGCATTCTTTGCAAAATGATTTTATTCAACAAAATTTAAGCATTTATAAGACTATATTTCCTAATATTGTAAAATATATTGATATTTTATTATCAGGTAGTAAGTTTATTTTTTATCTTTCAGATAAAGAGTTTAAAAACAAACTAAATGAAGTTAATAGCATAATTCAATCCGATATGCCAGGAAATGAATATCTATATTATTTCGATAAATTTGACATATTAAAAGTTGTTTTTGAATCTGGTTTACTTGGAAAAGTAGCAAAAACAAGGACTGTTGATGTTAGTAATATTGAACAATTTAGCATTGATAAACCTATAAAAATTATAGATTCATTGTTTGAATATCAATATAAAGGGAAAATTCAAAGAAATAATGATATTCAGTATGTAATACACCCGATGTGTTATGAACATTTTAATTGTATAGTTGGAATGCGATCTATGGTTAATACAGATAGTTACGATGTAACCGAATTGTTAAACTCGGTAATTTCTACAGAGTAAAAATTTTTCTCAAATATTAAAAATATTTAATTTATAATATACAAAATATCAAAAACTGGTCATGCAAAATAATTGTATAATTGTCAATGAATTAGATATTAAAGAAAATTATTAAAAACAATATAATTTTATTTAATACACATCCGCGGATTAGATTAATCTGTGGATGTTTTTCTATGGTAACAGGATGGCATAATTTCCTTATCTTTAATGGTAACTCACATATCCGATAAATAGACTTCTAATGAGATTGCATTCAATAATAGAAATAAATGAATTAAAAAAAATTAGAACATATCAATTATTAATTGGAATGCTTATAAAAACTAATTTGAAAAATCAAAATAGCACACAGATTGCTGATTCAATTTATCAAATTATACAATCCTATTTTCTTGAATAAATTGTATAAGGACTTTGATAGTTATTCTTTTTAATTCTTTACACAATAACAAGATTTAATGTGTATTAAAACAAATATATAATTAGTTATTATAGAAATAATAACAATAATTTATGTGTATTTTCTATTGACTTTTAATGGCTTATATGTTATATTCAATTTACAACTCAGAAGCTTTTTACCACAACTCGGTTACAAATTGTTGACAGTAGACAGAAAAATATATATCTTAATAATGTGGACATTTGTGAAGTTAAGCATGCTATTTAGTAACCCCATTTAGTAACCTCACAGAAAAATATAATAACTCTTGATCTTGCGCTTATACACTGTATGGTAATTACATATGATATTAGGAAATCACAGAAAATCATACATAGCCAAAATATAAAACTATGCTGTAAAAATCGGCAAGATAAAAATGATTTATTAATTACTTAGCAATATTTGATGTCCTTTTGCCATATGGCTAAAATAAAAAGGAAATATTAAAACGGAGGATTTTGAAAATGAAAATGAAAATGAGGCGAACTGTTTGCGGATTTTTGGCGGCGGCTATTGCTCTTACATCTTTGCCGTTTACTGCTATAGCGGAAACGGAAGAAGAAACTAAAAACACAGGATTTTATAATTCAAATCAATATGTGCTTTTTGCTACGGGGGAAAATTCTCTGCAGCTGAACACTTCAAAAACAACCCTTAATGGAAATCTTTATTCCGGCGGAAATCTTGATGCTTACAGCGGAGAGGTAGATGTCAATGGTGAAACCATACTTGGTGGAGAACTTCGCAAGCACGACTACACCATATGGAGCAGCTATATGCTAAAAGAAAATTCTGAAGAATATGTACTTACTGATTTTTCGGATGAGTTTGTTAATTTATTAGGAGATTATTATATCACTCACGAATATTGGCAAACTTACAGCGGAACAGATGTAGACAGTGACACCTCTACATATGCTAAGAGTGGTTTGCAGTATTGCGGGAATAATGTAACACTTGACGGCACATATATTTCTGACAGTTATCTGATGATAAGTGCTTCGCAAGCGCTTACAACTTCTGAAGATTCGGAAACCAATCTTTATGTAAAAGATGGCAATATCGGGATTTATGCAGGCGATATCTCATTAAATGGTGTAATTTATGCACCTAATGGTTCAGTTCAAATTTGTGGTACTAATGTTGAAATTAACGGTATGATTATAGCAAAAGAAATCATGATAAATGCACAGAATTTGTCTATGATTGAGAACTATAATCTTAGCCTTGCACCTTTTATTCAATGTTATAACGATCAGATTTTGGCAATTAATGCTGAATTCACTAAAGATGATAATACATTTAATATTGCTCTGGCAACTACATTGGAGGGTGGCGAATTCAATATATATTATTCTTCAGATGGCGAAAATTACATAAGTGATGGTACTACTGATGCCACCGAATATGAGTTGACTATTGGTGACCTCGTGCCAGAGCTATATATAAAAGCGACTCAAACTTATGAAAATGGATTTGTACTTTATTCTAACATTTTAAAATTTATCTATGATAAAGAATATGGCTATGTAATAAATTATGCAGATACTGACAATGAGGGCTTGTACGACATTTTAGAACATGTACTGGGCACCGATATATATGATACTGATACAGATGACGATGGCATTTCAGATTATCACGAGCTGTTAATAGGAACAAATCCGTTATATCCTGATTCTGACGATAACGGAACACTTGACGGTAATGAAGATTATGACGGAGATAAGCTTACCAATAGCGAAGAAGAAAAGTATGGTACTGCCATAAATCACGAGGATACAGACAATGACGGACTAAGCGATTATGAAGAAATATTTATATATGGAACCGATCCGTTAATGGATGATACGGATGGTGACGGAATAATCGATGGTGACGAAATTGCGCTTGGTCTTGATCCAATGGCCACCGACAGTGACGGCGATGGCATAAACGACAGTGACGAAAAAATCCAACAAACTTTTGTGTATGACATCAGTGATAATGATGGTGTAATTGAGCAAATAATTGTTGAATCAGCGGCAACCAATAGACTTCAAAGTACAACATCAGCCAAAAGCATTATGGATATAGATATACTTTGCTCAGATGTAGTGGGTTTAATTGGGGAACCATTTGAAATTGAAACCACGTCAAAATTTGATACTGCAACATTATCTTTTAAAGTGGATAAAAATAAGTTGGGCAGCGCAAAATTTGAAAATTTAATTTTTTTATGGTATGATGAAAAAAATGATCAGTTTGTTGAAATGGAAACTGAATATGATTTTGATAATTCAATTGTAAAAACAACAACTGAGCATTTTTCTAAATATATGATTGTCGATAAAATAGAATGGTATCAAGCTTGGAGTGAAAAACTTGACTACACTTCATACAATAACCTTACAAATATTAGACCTCTTGATACCGTATTTGTGGTAGACTGCTCTCCAAGTATGGCTGACAATGACCCTATAATTTTGACAAGCCACCCTTCTTGCGATAGAATTACTGCCATTCAAGCGTATATTTCAACAATGGAGGATTATGAGCGAGGAGCAATAGTTAAATTTGGTTCTACAGCTACAGCAGGCTCATCAGAACAAATTGATCCGGACGGTGATGGTATTGAACTCACCGGAATGCTAAACAAAAGTCAGCTAAATGATGAGGTATACACTATAAATAATAACATAAGCGGTACAGATTTTGGCACAGCAATCAAAAAAGGTATTGACTTAATCGAATCTGATTACAAAGAATCAGATAAAATAATAATATTCATGTCTGACGGGAATGATTTCGGTAGCAAAAATGTTCTTGAACAACAATTAAAACGTGCAAGTAACTTAAAAATTAAAATATATACTATAGGTTTTGGTGATGACTGTGATGAAAATACGCTTGAAAGCATCGCAAATGCAACAAGCGGTGAATATTTAAAGGCTATTTCTTCTGAATATCTTCGTATGGCATACTCTGCTATCGGCACTTATTCAAAAATTGATTTCGAAACTGATAATGATCATGATAATTTACCTGATGTTTTTGAATATGTTGGAATAAGGCTTTCAAATGGTCGTTCCTGGAATAATTATACAGATGATATAATATATTGCAATCCTAATAATCCGGATACAGATGGCGATGGTATTTTAGACGGACAGGAAATCACCTATAGTATCGAACAATTTATTACTTTTCCGCATATAAACATGCTTGAAAGACTGGAAAACAACTGTTTTATAAAATATACAGTACATTCTTATCCAAATGGCATAGATTCCGATGACGATGGTTTGCTGGATAATAGAAGAACTATAAATACAGACGGTGTAATATTGGCACCTGTTGATCCGGATCCCATGGTTAAAAATGGTCCTACTAACTTGTGGAAGTCACAAACCGAAATTGATTTAAGCGAAAGCATTCCCAGCGAGCTTGGAGGATGGTTTGAATATGAAGATATGAATTGGTTTTCGTATTTCTTATCATCTATTTTCGGATCTTTAGGTCAATCGGTTTGGTTTACATCACAGCTTTCTGATGGTATCAGATCACCAATCCTTACTGCTATTGGAGCAAAATGTTTAAATTTCAGGATGGACTCCATGAATGTTGCTTTACATTCGCAGGTAGAAACATGGCAAAAGATTTTTGGATATAACGATCTTTGTGATTTGATTTTTAGTATAGGAACACTCGGGAATATGGACAAACATCAATTTGACTTTTATGGGAATAATTCGGAGAAATATGTGCTGTGGATTTGGAGAGGAGATTATTTAAACTTTGGCGGCGGAGCTGAAATGGGAATATATCAAGAAGCTATTAACTTATTTGAGAATTCTATTCATTTTAATGCAGCAGATTTTAAGTTGCCAATGACTTTATCACTTTACGATTATGGAAGCGACAGAAACAATCCCAACAACATATTCAGATGGGCACCCACAGAAAAGCAATGGTGGATAACTGGATTTGCTCCTAATTTTACTACTCCAGATGAAAAGAACATGGCTATTATAGGTTCAGTTGATTTTTCTGATAATGTTAATATGTATAATTCGTTTGTAGAAACTAATAAAAATAATTTGAAACAAAATCAATATTTAATTTTTGATGATGAACTACATACAGTTTGGATAATGTGGTGGGGAGGTAATGCTAGTTGAAAAAAAACTGCTTGATTTTATTAGCTTTTATTTGCGTAATTACATTTTCCGGCTGCGACATAGGTGTAATAGCTCGTAATGTTCAAGAAAGACTGTCGGAATGGCAAACGCTGGATGAAGAATCCGAGTTAATAATGCAATGCTTTAATAATAAAGATGTTAACAAGTTAGAAGATATGTTCTGTGAATATACAGGAACTGTTTGCGATCTATCGGCACAAATTTCTGACGCTTTTGATTGTATCGAAGGGAAAATACTGCCATCATATCATTGTGTTCGTGCGGGAATGGATGGCTCCAAAGAATCCGATGGCACTTTCAGCAGTAACTTATATCATTGTGAAATTCGTGATATTAAGACCGATATCGGAAAAAAGTATGAAATTCTTTTTACCCGAACTTTTATAAATGACAGTTGTCCCGAAGAGATAGGCATCATTCAGATTTATCTGCGGCGCATTTACGAAGACGGCGAAGAAAAACCGGAGGATGAGCCTTTTTGGCTGGCAATCATAGGATTGTTAGAGGAATAGTATTAAATAATTTGTAGTTGTTTAATTTCAAGTCATGACCATTGGTATCCTAATACTCCTCAGTGGTGGATAACAGGTTTTAATCCTTCGTTCACAGAACCCGACTCAGATATTATGCAGATAATAGGAACCGTTAATCTCTGTGATAGACCGGCAATGTATGACGGGCTAAAGAATTATGCGCAAAATGAAGCAAAAATTTTTGAAAGTCTTATTTTTGATGATAAACAACAAATCGTTTGGGTATTATGGTAGGAGGAAAATATAAGTGTTAAAAAAGACCTTTTTATTGATTCCTTTAATTATTTCCATATTTTTGCTCAGCGGTTGCAACCTTGTCGAGAAAGCGGTCGATTTATATGATCACTTTACCGAAAGTCATGTGAGCGAATATGACAAGGAGTACGAAGAGGGCGTAGCATTGTGCGAAGAGGTTATCCGCTGCCTTGACGAAGACGATAAAGACACTCTCAAAATGATGTTCAGCCCGCATGTCCGAGAGTCTGAAAATTTTGACGAAGAATTTAACGAGTTGTTTGAAGTATATGACGGTAAACATGTCTCTTACAAAAGAATTTCTTTTCCGTCAACAAGTGGAAGCAAAGAATACGGCGAATGGATATATAAAGATCTTAGTTATAGGGTATATGATATAGTTTGCGATAATGGGAACAATTACACGCTTGATTTCGTTGATTGTACTGCTTATCCTAAACAAGATCACATAGGATTGCATATTATTGCAATAATGAACACAAGCACAGAAGAGAGTGCCGAAGCGGGCTTAGGTTTCTGGAAAGAAGATCTTGATTAACATTTTACATTGTATTGAAAATATGGGTGTAGCACAAAATTTATTGTAGTATCCAAAGCCGAATAAGCAAATGCCTTATTCGGCTTTGATTGTAGTATATTATTTGCTTGTTGTCCCTATCATTTGAGTATGAATGCCAATATGTAACATAGATGTAATACATGAATACATCATTAAAAACATCCGCTTAAATTCAGGTGAAACTCATTATATTTACTATGAAGAAAACTAATCAAAACCGAACGCATCAAGAAATAACACACAAATAAAAACAACAGAAAAGAAAAAGCACTCCGTCCAAACTTTAATCATCGCCCATATCCTCTTAGTTATTTTAAAGCAATTATTCTAATTTCCCTTTCTGCTATAATAATATTATATATTGGGTAGTTAACATGCACCTGCCGCCATGGCAGGTACCACCTGCCACCAAAAGGGCATAGTTACCCCTTGATGGCAGGTGGCATTTTTTCTATTCTCTGCGGAGCTTGTAGAGCAAACTGCTCTTGCCGCCTTTGGTACGGTATCGCTGCTCGGTTTCAATGAGTCCCGCTTTACGCAGGTCGTGGAGCGCGCGTCGGACGGTAGACTGCGACAGCTTCAACGCAGAAGCAATGGTGGGAATCGCAGGCCAGCACTCTCTGTCTTTATTGGCTCTGTCAAAGAGATAAATATATACAGATACAGCCCTGTGCGGCAGTTCCAAACGGTACAGAAAATCAAGTTTACTCATTTTCATCATCCACAATCTGAGACGGAGACTCGGTGCGTAATTCGCATTTTCTGTAAGGCTGTTTGCGGCGAGAGGTCTGAGTGGTATGGGTTTGTCTGCCGTTTTCCACCGGAATTGCATTAGGCGGAATATCGTCTAAATCTACATCGTGATATTTTTTCATGATCCCTTTAATTATCTCGTCTTTGTCCGCATATTCCACCTTTCGGTTGCCGTTTTCTTTTACATTGTAATCGGAACTAAACTTTATCCCCCATTCATAAAACAGCTTCAGCTTGACCTTCATGGGGTAAGCTCCGGTTTTCATCACAACAAACTGACCCTTTGGCATGGATTTAAGTTCATCGGATGTCATAATCGGGCGCTCTATCATTTGCAAAGATTGTGAAGGATCATTCTTGCTGCGGGATACCGAACCCGACATAACCGTTCTGCAGCCCAGAGCTTTCGAGAGAATTTCCGCAGAGGATGAGTTCGGTGCAAACCCGCCGAAAATTATCACCTGAGTATTATCAACAATTATTTCTGCGCCCTCTTTTCCGTAATTTTTGTCAAGCTGCGAGAAGGATTGGATTATCGGGACTATCTGCAAACGGCGGGAACGTGAAGCAGAAAACATCATTTCTGCCGATTCTATCTTAGGCAAAGTACCGAATTCATCGCAGAAAAACACACAGCGGTTTGTCAGCTTGCCGCCCATTTCATCCGCTACCGATAATATTTCACGATAGAATTGCTGAACTATCAGCGATATCATAAAGAATGTGTTGGGATTTTCCTCCGGCATAATGACAAAAACAGCACTTTTTTCTTTGCAGAATTTCTCGGCGTCTATCGTAGTATCAAAGCACAACAGCTGCTCAAGCTCCGAGTCCAGAAAAGAATTCAATCGTGATAAAGCGGTAGACATAACCGACGCCATCGACTGTTCGGCGGTATTTAGAGCTGCCCCTGCAAACCATTTCGCCTTATGATCATCGGGCAAAAGATCCATAAGCTGTTGAAATTGATTTTTGTTTTTTGTCTGTGATGGTGCAAGCAGCTCCTGTATGATCTTAAAAACAGAAACTATGTGTCGTTTATGAGGCTCACAAAATTCGGCAACCAGTAAAATTGCAGCTGTCAACAACCCCTCGGCGGCATCGTAAAAGAACGCGTTTTGCCCGAACGACGCCGAATCCATGCCGGATAGGATTATGGTCTTGGATATTATCTTTGAGTACTTTTCTGCTTTTGCCTTGTAGACTAATTCATTCGGATTTTCTTTATACAGATCCATGTATTTATTAACAAGATGCAGCAGATTATTGCCGTCAGAGCGCATTGGATTTCGCAGATCAATAACAGATACATTATATCCGTAACAGTCACGGGCTATTGTTCCGTAACTGCGCATAACATCTCCCTTTGTGTCGGTCGACAGAAAGCTCATACCTGACGCGCAGGCGTATTCGATACAAGGGTACAGCCAATACGCCGTTTTACCGACACCTGCTGCGCCTATCATCAGCACATGGACATCTCCGGTATCAATAATGGCGGTTGTACCGATCTTAGAGTCGGTGCAGCCTACAACAATTCCCTGAGGCAGAGCTTTCCCGTCAGGTGTAGTCGCTGTTCCTTTCTCTTTTGCTTGCTTGCGCCACCGTTCGGGCGTAAACGGGATGTGCTTATAAGTCTTTGCTGTTTCTGCTTTGGTAGCCCATCGCGCCGTTCCGTGCTGTCCGTTGCCCACAGTTTTTGCTTTAATACTGTTTAAGCTGTAAATATGCGACAGCAGCGTAACACCCCCGATTATCATAAACATTATCGTACATACGGTTATTAAAGTTGCAACGCCGCCCGACATTCAAAATCTTTCCTCTCCTCTTTATTTTCTTGAGCTTTTTGAAATACAAGGTCCTCGTTCCAATCTTTTTTTATCGGAACGAGGATCTCTGATGCCACTCCCGCCGCGGACAGCTTATCGCTGATGCGTCGAGCCGCTTCTTGCCCTTTCTCATCATTGTCGAAACACAGATAAACTTTTTTTAACTGCGGATCATCCTTCAGACATTGAAAAAGCACCCTGTCGGATACCGAACAGGATGCCGCATAACTGCTTTTCTTCCAGTTTTCCTTGTGCATAGTGATATACGATAACATATCGATTGGCGCTTCAAAGAGATATATTTTATCATTACTGCCGTGCCAGTGAAAGCTGTATTCGGGAATGCTGCCGTCGGCATTACATTTGAATTGGCTTTGCTGTCCCGTGCCTCGTTTATGGGCATGGCGCGGTTTGCCGTTAAGGTCATATCCGACAAACACGGCGTTGTGATAATAATCGGACTCATATATCATTTTTCGGTTCGCGAAGGCACATATAACATCAGTGTCTATTCCTCTGAGGACATTCAAATATGTGAAGACACGGCGCATATTGTTATTATGAGGCGGAAGCTTGAACAGTTTCCTTTCTTTGCTTTTCTGTGCAGTAGGAGGTATCAAATTGACTTCGCCCTGATGCTTTAACAGATACTCTACCGCCTCGGTGAAATTCATATTGAAAAACCGTTTGGCAAACTGTATGGCATTACCGCCGACCTGCTCGTATTGGTGAAACCAAAGGTTTCCTTTTATCGTGACCTTGTCAGAGCCGTCCCGCCATTGATATTCCCGCCCGCTGCGTTTGAGGCTCTCGCCTTGCTGCATCAGCAGCTCGGCAATATCGGTATTGGCTGCACGGAGCTTTTGTTCTTCTGTAAAAGGTATGTAAGTCATAGTTCTCCTTTCTTTTCTAATTTGTTTTTTGCTTTTGCAATTTTTCATAAAAAGGGTTGATTTTTCTACTCAATTCGGCTATAATAATATTACATATTAAATTAGCCGGAGGGAGCGATCGAAGTTGTATATTAAAAGACATGCCGAACAGACTGTCGATAAGCTTGCAAAAATGTTTGGAGCAATTCTTGTTGCCGGTCCGCGTCAGGTCGGCAAGACAACAATGCTGCAGAATATAACGCAGAACCTTAACTATGCTGCTCTTGACGATTTAGTCGTTCGTGCAAGTGCGCAGGAAGAAAGCGGAACATTTTTTAAGGACAATCCGCCTCCCGTATTTGTTGATGAAATTCAAAAGGCACCCGAATTGTTTACACAAATTAAAATTATTCTTGATCGTGATCATAAAAAAGGGCAATTCTTTATGTGCGGTTCTCAGCAATTTCAAATGATGAAGGGGGTCAGCGAATCTTTATCGGGGCGCATCGGTCTTGTTACGCTGTTAGGCTTTTCGCTTAGAGAAACTCATCATATCGATTTTGATGTGCCTTTTCTGCCGACTGATGAATATTTCACTGCCCGTAAGGGGCAGCTTACGGATATTTCCTACAACGAGGTGTGGCACGCTATTCATCGCGGCAGTATGCCGGAATTATTTGATAACCATGACTATGATTGGCAAATGTTCTACGGCGCATATGTCCGTACCTATATCGAACGAGATGTTCGTGACTTAACAGAGATTGGCGATACAGTAAAATTCACACGCTTTATGACAGCTGCTGCCGCATCTACAGGTCAGCTTCTCAATCTTTCATCGCTTGCCCGCGATGTGGGGATCAGTCAACCGACAGCAGAACGATGGCTGTCTATCCTCGTTGCTTCAAATATTGTTTATCTTTTGCAGCCGTACTCGAATAACATCACCAAGCGAGCAATAAAAACGCCCAAATTATACTTTCTCGACACCGGGCTTGCCGCATATTTAACAAGGTGGAACACGCCCGATGTTCTGAAAAACGGCGCAATGGCAGGTGCGTTCTTTGAGAGCTTTGTAATATCAGAGATCATAAAGAGCTATTATAACAAAGGGATACTTGAACCGCCGCTGTACTTCTATCGCGACAAAGATATGAACGAAATCGATCTTTTGATTGAAGAGGGCGGAACACTTTACCCGTTGGAAATGAAAAAGCACGCCGATCCGCAGAAAAAAGATGTAGAAGCTTTTGCCGTGCTTGATAAAATACCGAATGTGAAGCGAGGAAACGGAGGCGTTATCTGCTTGTATGATAATTTGGTCAGCCTGAAAAACGGTGATCGGGTTATCCCTGTAAAATATCTTTGACATTAGCCCGTGGAATAATGGGTTAAGCTTTATTGCTAAGATAACCGGCTCAATTCGGCACACAGTATGTCCCGAATTGGATATGTCAAATAAAACTTTCGCATTTTTTCGCAAGCTACTCCCATCGAATCCTTTTCTAAACTCAGGTATCAATCTTTCAGAAAGGTACTTGATAAGACTTTTGCCGTACTCTGCCCTATCATTTTCACCACATGCCTTATATATCTGCTCACCAATCTCCCGGTGCACAATAACCATAGCCGAATTGACAGCGGAATATACCTTGTTTTGTGCGGTTATAAAGTAGTTTCGTATTGAAAAACCGTTTGGCAAACTGTATGGCATTACCGCCGACCTGCTCGTATTGGTGAAACCAAAGGTTTCCTTTTATCGTGACCTTGTCAGAGCCGTCCCGCCATTGATATTCCCGCCCGCTGCGTTTGAGGCTCTCGCCTTGCTGCATCAGCAGCTCGGCAATATCGGTATTGGCGGCACGGAGCTTTTGTTCTTCTGTAAAAAATATACTTTTTATTGACAAATTAAAGCAATCAAAATATAATTATCTTAGGTTGCTTTTCAATCTAATGAAGTATTACTCGCCAGCCACTATCCTCAACTGACGCTTAACTTAACAGTTGTAATTTAAGGTATTAATAAAAGATTTTAGGTTTTTATTAATCTTAAGTGAGCAAATAAATAAGGTTAATGATTAGCTTGATCAAATCGATCATAACATTTAAATATGCTGTTATAAAAATGAAAAATGTGCATATAAATAATGTCGAACAAAAAAACATGAAAAAACTCTTGACAAAAAGATTCTTTTCGTGTATAATATTGTTTAGTGATCGTGTTGCATAAGCTTGAGTGGCATGCGACCGGGAGAGCTCCTGCGGGAGCTCTCTTTTTTTGGAGGTATATATGGCTAAACCTTTTTTATCATTTGAAAAACAAATAAACAAATTAATAAACGATAAAGGTCTTGTGATTAACGACCGCCAATCTGCCGAAGATGCACTAAGAAGAATCGGTTATTTCGGCTTAATAGGAGGATATAAAGAACCTCTCAGAAATCCCACAAACAAAAAATTTTATTCTCACGTTTTATTTGAGGATATTTTAGCTTTATACCAATTAGACGAAAGTTTACGAGAATTATTTTTAAGATACATCTTAAAAATCGAACGTCATATTCGTTCGTTGCTCTCGTATTATTTTACTGAAAAATATGGCGAACAACAATCGTATTATCTTGACGACGCAAATTATATAAGGCAAGCTTCGTCTAATGATGATGTTAAAAGGCTAATTGGCGCTCTTGACCAATTAGCAAATCAAAATAATAATTATCCTTATATTAAATATCAAAGAGTTACTTATCAAATAAAACAAAAAATGATATACCTGACACTAATATACATATGGAATTAGAGATATCTAAGAAAGGCTCTCAGTATATCTGCGGAAAGAGAGATTTGTTTGCTGTTGTAATATCTTTCAAGTATCTTTTGCCAAACAAAGAGTTTATGGATTTTATAAGATTATTATCTGAAGTTATAAAAGAATATTTTGGGAGATCAAAGGCTCTTACGGAAAGTAAAATATATAAGTATATGGGCTTTCCGCCTAATTGGCAAGATATATCAACTTGCAAAAAATAAAATCAGCATTTTATTCCAACTTCAATCCCTGTGCCTTTTTCTTATCGTTTATTTTTCGCCGCAATTTCTTATCTGCCATTTTTCTTCCGTCCGCTTGTATACTATCTCTGAAAAGCTGTGTTATATATGCAAATAGCCTTAAAACCGCAAGCTCGTCGTCGCAAAGTCTGCTCGGTGCGATTATGCTGTAAGGCATAATCGCTTGCTCGCTCCCTTGCTCCTCCTCTTCCCCAAAAAGCAAGCTTTTCGGGGATCCCTCAAATTCGGTTTTTTCTTTCTCATCTCCGGTGTGCTGTTTGTCTGATCGATCGGTTTCTTCGGCTGTATCAAATAATAATTTGCTGCCGCTTTCGAGATCTCCGCTATCCGGCTTAACTGTTTCGGCTTCAAAATTATCCGCTTTTTGTATAATATTCAACGCTTCCTTTATTACAGCGTTCTTTATTGAACGAAATTCCTTGTTCTGCGACAGCGGTATTCTGTTCGGAGTGGTGTCGGTATACGTTTTCAGCACCTTTCCTCTCTGCTCATACCACAGGTTATAAAGCGAAGCTATGCGCTTATCCTTTTCCGCCTCATCTACTATCCCATTCACAAGATTTTTAGCTTTCCGCGGAAGATAACCGTAAACTTTTTTCCCTTTGTAATCAGAGAGCTGTTCCGCCAGCTTTTCGAACATCAAAGCTATCGTCCGGTTCTCAAATGTCCCGCTGTTTATGTCCGATACAATTTTTGAAAAAATATCACGGCTTTTCCTGACGGTATCATTGCGAAATTCAGTTTGCTTTTCATATATCTGAATAAGATCCTGCTTGAAAATTTCGCGGGCAAATGACGATTTTAATTTTTCAATTCCTTTTTCGGTCATATACGGTTCACGTCCGGCTGAGTAAGCTACTATATGGACGTGTGGATGATAAGACTCATTATGAAACGCCGCATACCAACGCAGATCCTGTAGGGGGATCTTCATAGATTCAGCCATTGCCGCGGTCTGACTTCGTATCAGACTCCGCCACGCTTTGGCGTTATCATAATTCAATCGGACGGCGTCTTCTCTGCGTATCGAAACAATATCCGTCCACACTATACCATTATGTTGAGATACTTCTTTTGCGACTTCCGATAGATTTATCGGAGTATCGCTATCGGAAAACAATCCGTGCGTACCTATTCGCTCGACTCTCGGACACTTTGCTATGTAGCCTATATAGTTTTGCAGCGTATCGATCTTATCGACATTTTCATCTATTGCATAGGAGATAAAACGTGAGGCTGTGCCTTTGTTCGGGCTCTGTAAATAGTTTTTATATTCGATGCTGTTAACGGTTTCGGGAAATTCGCAAGCTATTTCATTTATCAACTCTATTTGAGCTTGCGCAGCTTTTTCATTTTTCCATGACTCGTTATTTTTTTCTACACCGTCACGGGTGGCAATGTATTTTATTAAATTCTTGGAATGTTTTTCGCCCGCTTTTATGTATCTGCATTTTAATATAAGTCTTGCCATCTTTTATCTGTTCTGGAACTTGACAGCGTCCTCCATGCTGACTGTGCCGTGTATTTTTTTAACCTCATTAACGCACATTCCGCGCAGACGCGAAAGCGTAATATCGTCTATATCATTGTTTGCGGCAGTAACATGAAGATTCATAGACAACTCTACCGCCATTTTGAAAAGCAGGCTCGCCATTCGATTTTCAAAGATATCAAGAGTGCCTTTTAAGGTCGAGGTTATTACATTAGGAAAATACTCGCGATAATCTTCCGCGGTAAGATAGCCGGCATAGAATAAAACAGCTTTTTCAATGAATTCCGATCTGCTGCGGCAGTCATCTTCGCGGTATAGCTTTTCAATCTTTGTAAGTGTGCTTTCATGCAGCCACAGCGCAAATTTCTGCTTGTCTTTTGGAATAGGCAAAATCATCACATCCTCTCTTTTTTTGCAGTGACCCCTTAATATATGCCGTTGCGTTCGGCTTTTTTTGTTTCCATGACTCCGATAGTTAAAAATACGGCAAAATGCAACCCCGTGTCGCCGCAAAGTAAGTTTATCTATATCCCGTTTGCGGTCGGCGTTGCCGTCCGCTGTAGACCGCATAGGGGTGCTTTAGCAACCCCTATGCTTTTTCCTGCAAGCAAATCGCCCTGCGTTTTTTCGCGGAAAATCTCGCAGAAACTCGCCCAAATTTGCTCGTTATGTTTTAGCGGTTACTTACCCGAATTAGCTTGCAAAATCGCAACAGGGGGCTGTATTTTGCGTCACATCGCGAGCTTTACGTCAGCCGGTGCCGCCCCGTCGATCTGTTCAAAGCAGCATTCCGTATATGACAGACCGTTTTCCCGCACCGCTTTATCAAGTGCCGCAAGCATTTCGGCTTCATTCGTAGTTGCGTTATCGTTCAGGCTGTCATAGAAAATCCAGTTTGAAGAGTCCTTGACATAGATATCATAGTTCATTTGAGCAGCTCCGTCACGCTCATATATGGCCGCCTCTATTTTCACGCACCCTGCGGTAAGAGCGGCAACAGTGATGATCTCACCCGTACAGATAACGGTGTTCATTGTTTCTTCGATTAAATCTTCGGGGACAGTCTGCTCAAAAATATATTTGTCACCGAGATTTTCTTTGAGTTTGTTTATAAGCTCCATAAGCACCTCCGATCATATATTGCTGAAGAAATAGAACGGATCATCATCTATTTCTTCATCATCCTCCTCGTATTTTTCGTCCTCATATTCCTCGTCGAAGGGTTCATCATCACTCTCAGCGTCAAAGAAGGATTGCTGTTCATCACGCCGGACGGCAGAGGAATAATATTTCTGCGTGCTGTTTATGACAGCGTTTTCAAGCACATCGATATCCAAGCCGCAATCTCGGTAGCCGTTGTAAACGGTAAGATAATATCTCGGCGAGGGCAGACCGAACCCCATTCGCAGATTCATAATATATACCATCGCGTTTATCTCACCCGCGTCTGTCTGTACCGGAATGTCCCGCTTGAAGTAGTGAGAGGGATAGCCTTCATAACGATCCAGCATCAACTCATCTCTTTGGCTGATCTCCCACACCGCAACGGGAACAGACCCACCTTTTTTAGGAGCGATGGTTGCATATGAACCGTTCGGCATGCCCTTAAACTGTAATTCGTAATCGTTTATAGTCCCTGTTGCATACAGCTTTGCGTCCCGACATCTCGCTTTCATCTGCTGCTTATTCAGGTTGCTGCCGTAAGCGACATATAGTATTTTTTTCATAATGTTTTCCTTTCACAATTACATTGCCATAGAAAAATCAGAAGTTTCCTCCTGCTCGGTTTCTTCTGATTCGGATACTTCATTCTCGGATCCGTCTGCCTGCAGCTCCGCCGCCTTTTTTGCCGCGAGCCGTTCCTTTTGAAGTTCAGCCTGCGCAGGGTCGCGCCACGCTATGTTACCGTCAAGGTTTTTCAGCAGATGATGACGTGCGGTTTTGAATTCCTCACCGATCATTCCCAGCCTCAGCAGCCATGTGCGGAAGGTGTACTTTTCATTTTCGGTTTGTGTCTTTCTATATGCAGCGCTTTTTTGCACCAGCGCCTGATGGCTTATTGCAAGACAAAGCTGAATGTAGGTTTTCACCTCGCCCGCGTGCAGCGTAGAGTTGAACAATCTAAACTCAATTGTTCCGTGAGAGAACACACTGTGAAGATTTAAGCCGTGATATCTTGAGCCGCTGTAATGAATATTTCTCTCAGTCGAACCGTTGTACCAGATGCGTTCAAGCTCGTCTAAAGACCTCGGCTTGCGCTTGTTGAGATCGTTTAAGAACCTTGTATCCGTTTTCTGGCAGTAGCGTTCTCTGTCTACCTCGACCTTGAGAGCCGTATACAGCAGTTCTTCCTTTGCGGCGATTATATTCACGATATTGTTCAGAGTTTTGACCGTGTGCGGCGCTGCGTCCACATGGATGTGGATACCACAAGAAGCATTTACCCGTGCGCCTGCCGAGCGGAGATGCCTTACCAATTCCTGTATGGTCGTTATGTCGTTATACTTACATATCGGGGACACAAGCTCCACCTTATATTCATCACCGGCAAAGCTCCCGTTTTTCCGCCGCGGGGATATCGAGGTGTCCCTCATTATCTTCCAAAGTCTGTCTTCTTCATCATAGACCGTGAACGTGTCGTAACCGCCGCCTACATGAGATGCCGACGAATTAAAATGACCGGCAATAACACGGGCAGCGGCAGCCCTTGTTATACCGGTCATCTCAATTTCTATTCCGAATTGCTGATTTCTCAATTACAGCTCCTTTCTCATAAAGAAAGAACAGCGTCAAGACTGTCGATACTGTGGTCGTGCGGCATCTGTTTACTCATTCCTAAGTTACCGCGAAGCGCTGCTGACAGTTTCTCATCATTATTGAAGTGTTCGCCGATCCATGTGAGAATTTTATCGTATAGCTGATTTTTTCTTTCTTCCATTGTGTGTTCTCCTGTTCTTCATAAAATATAGCAGTATCATTCATCCGTCTTTGCTTCATAGGGGTCATCGCTTGCAGCAGGGGAGACGGGTTTCTGATTTTTCGTTCTCGGCGGCGAATTGTTGCTTTCGGCGCACAGCTCGATGTATTCGCGCACTCCGGCAGGGATGGTCTTGTTGTATATCCCGTCGAGAGCCTTTTTCAGCTCAGCCTCGATTTGTATGCCTTTCTGACCGGCATACATTCTCAAAGCTGACAGTTTTTCCTCGTCATAGGTTATCGATATTGTGGTTTTCTTCATTTTCCGCTCTCCGTTTCTGCAGAGCTGTCGGATGATACATCTGACAGCCGTATGTTCTTCATGACATTTGTGAAGTCTTCCGGAAGGATATTTGTCTTGAATTCTTTATTGACTTTACTTATCAGTTCGTCATCAGTCTGGTCCTCTTCAAAACAATCCGTCAGCCTTTGCACAAACTCCTCGCCGTCAGCGTATTCATACAGTGAAAGTGTATACAGCACCTGAGCCTCTTTTACTCTGTCGGCAAATCCCGCGTCGTTCATCGCATCTTCGATGTCATACATCGTGGTTTCAATGTCTTTCAACAAATCTTGCTGATCCGATGTAAGCTGCGCTTCTATCCTCTGCTGCAGAGCCGAAGTATCCACCTGCACCGTGCCGTTAAAGACAGAAATGACCGCCACGACAGGCATGGCGATTATTATGACTATGCCCAGCACTACACCTCCTACCGCTTTTAATACTTTCCGATCGGTCGCCGCGGCTATTGCAGCCTTTTTAAGCAAAGCAACCGCAGATATGCTCATCTTGCATCATTCCTTTCGCGTATTTTATCTTCCGCCTGCTTTGCCAAACAGCGTTTCCTTATATTCGGGCGCGATAACTCTGATCAGATACCTCTCATTACCGCAGCGATATAGGCAGGTGCCTCGTTCGGGATACTTTATCAGCTCAAATTCGCTCGGCTCTACTTGAATCGCGTCCATGTATTCTTTGGGATTGATCTGTCCCGCGTTGAACAGAAATTGGTGCGTAGGGATAGAAAACAACGGCTTTGTGTATTCGCGAACGGACGGGATCAAAAAATCCTCAATATTCTGACTTGCCAGTATAATTGAGGAATCTTTTTTGCGGACTCGCTTTGCCGCGTTTCGGATATATTCAATCGTCGTCATATTTGTCAGGAACAAATAAAGCTCGTCTATTGCGGCTGCCGTGTAACCGTTTCCCAACAGCTTATTGCTCATAAACGACAGAATGTTAAACAGCATAGTGTCCTTTAATCTTTTGTTGGTATCCAGCAAGCCCTTAACGCCGAAAACAACAAACCGGTCATCGGTGATATTTGTGTATCCGTTGAAATATTTGCTTTCCGAGCCAATACACATGGAATGTATACCGAGGCAGATATCCTGTAAGGTTTCCTCAGTGTATAGGTATTTGCGCTTGCTGTCGTAGGTCATAAATTCTTCTTCACAAATGTCGTAAAAATCTTTCATGGTGGGAAAATCGACAGGCCTCATGACACTGTAATCTGTGCTGTCGGTTATACCGAACCGTGCGTAAAGCTTTGTCAGCATTATCTCTATCGTGTCTATCTGCATATCTGTGAAGTCCTTGTACGCCCTAAAAAAATCTTTTAAGAAAGCGATATGCTGTGACAACCGCGTAGCTTTACCAAACGCAGCGGGCGCGTCCGCGTCGGTATCGTCCTGACCGTTGCTCCATGCTTTCGGCTCTAAAGGATTAATGATGTATTTTCCGGACATAAAATCTACATAACAACCGCCTATGGCAGAACAGAGTTCCTCATATTCAGCCTCCGGATCAAGGCATATTACCGATTTTCCCGATTCGCGAATGTTCGTAATCAAAAGCTTTAACAGATAGCTCTTACCCTGACCGCTGTTTCCGAGGATCAGTATATTCGAGTTGGTCTTGTCGTTTTCGCGGCTGTCAAAATCGACGATAATATTCGTACCGAATTTATCGCGCCCTATGTACAAGCCGCGAGGATCGGTCTTGCCGGAAAAGTTGAACGGGTAGAGATTTGCCGCGCTCGACGCGGGAAGTACCCGTTCATATTGTGTTCCGAACATATTTGAACCGACCGGCATAACAGAGAGAAAGCCCTCTTTCTGCCTGAGCGTAAGCCTGTCGACCTCCAGCTTGGAGCGGGTAAGTTCCATAGACACATCGCTTTGAAGTGCGCGAAGATCGCTCAAGGTTTTAGCCTGAAGTTCGATAAAAACCGTGCAATGAAGCAACGGTTCCTTGTTTTTTCGCAGATTTGCAAGCAGCTCCACAACGTCATTAAGATTTCCCTGAGCCTCGACGGTATCGTTGATATCGTTTCCTCCGACTTTCATTTTATTTCGTCGTGTGGCGTTTTGTACTATCTTACGCTGCTCGGCAGAGTCCACCATACGGTGATAAATTCTCAAGGTCACACCGTTTTTATCGGCAAGCTGCGAGAGTATCGCTTGTGTTTCCGTGGTAGGAGGATATTCTCGCACTGCCCAAGTACAGCGATAAGTATCCCCGACAATATATCTGTCGGGGAAGAATTTTATTACGCCGGGCAGAACCATATCAAAGAAATCCTTTGTGCGTTTTTCTTCTTCCTGTTCCGGCGTCAGCTCTTTATGCTTGGCTTTTAACATTCTTTTTCCTTTCTGTCAGTATATAAATCTTAAAAATTCAACCCCTTTCATTTGCCCGCAAATGGGATGAAAGGGGTTAAATTAACATATGGAAATTTTATGAGTCGCAATTATATCATAGTCGTTTTGAAAGATTTGTTTTCTTTCTCCGTCTGCTAGATGCCGTCTTGCCGTAGCAAAACTTCTCTCAAAGTTCCAAGAGATTGTTTGACTTCTTTAAGCTCTACTCTATCAGCGGGATTAAGTACATAAATATCCTGCATCCTTTTATATCTGAGTGCAAGGTCATTGTTGTCCAAATCGCAGAAAACATTAAAATCGCAGAACATTTTATCAGATAAATCGCTGCCTATTCTCTCAAATTCCTCTTTTCGTTTTAAGGATATCATGTCTGCAAATTTATCTGAATCTTCAAGAAGTTCCTTTATCCTCGTTTCTGACATCATTATTGCCAAATCGTAAATATGCTTAGCTGCGTCATCATATTCCTTTTTTGAATAGTAAAACTCTGCTGCAAATATCTTATCAGTAAAGATTCTCTCAATTTTTATGGTCTGTATATTAAACGGTTTAACATCAAAAGAGTTCTCTAAAATGCTGCGTTCCTGATCTGTAGCCTCCTGATAAATAACCGGAGAAATGACGGATGTTTCAAATGGCTCGCTGACGGTAAATGAGGTAGCTTCTACTTTTACACGCCTGAATCTTTGCAGCGGGTCTTCGTCATCGACAGATGAGATAGGAGTGTATTCATATACTGATGTTATGCTGCTTTTTTTATCAATTTCTTCATCTTTGTTCAAGGTCCTGCTTAAAGCCGTGTATTTTTTAGAAACATTCTCAAGTCGCTTTTTCGCTTGTGAATTATTTGCGCAATCGCCTACTTCGACAGTTATATCGATATCCTCAGAAAACCTTTTCATGCTGCCCAATGCTTTGTACAAAGCAGTTCCGCCTTTGAAATATGCCGGCGTAGTTTTTTGCTTATCTGCCAATTCTTCCAAAATAAGCGTTACATAATAATCCTTTTCCAAAATATCGATGCGTATTCCTGTACGTTCATTTACTGAGTTCAAAACATACAAAAAGGCATCTTTATTTTCATGAAGCCTCATACCAGTCCCTCCGTAAAAAAATCCAATATTCCCGTCAGAGTCTTTTCTGTACCGTATTTCTTTGCAAACGCGATCAGTTTAAGAGGTTCTATATTAAACTTTGCGAGATGTTTTTCGATAATTTTTCGCGGATCTTTCGCATCTATCGGATATTCCCGTGTTCCGCGGATTATATCTATCGCCTGCAGATAACAAAAATTGCCGGAGTCTATATGGCATTTAGGCTTGGTCAATCGTATATTTGCTCCTTTGGGAATAATCATACGATATCTGTTGGTCACGATGTTTTTTTCAGCAGTTAGTTGGGTCGACAATCCCAAAGTATTTAAGACCGAAGGGCATCCCTCATAACCTATTATTTCGCTGTTTTCATAAGTGAGCGTATTATACAGCATATCGCTTTTATTAAGTACCGATTTTCCGAAAGGCGTTTCTATCGGACGATAATATATTCCTTTGGAAAAACGAGCGATAATTCCCTTGTCCGCCAATCGTTTCATGTTTTGATTAACGATCTTTCTGGCATATTGAAGGTCAAGCTGAAAATGTCCGGCAAACTCTTGAGCAAGACTTGTTGTATAAATCGGTCGATTGTGTTCCATCAGATTTATGCAATTTCTAATATATTCGCTGTATCCCTGCTTATACATCGTATCTCACCTCTTTTTGATATTATGCCGATTTATTTTTTTAATATTTCAACAAGATTATATCATAAATTTATACGGTTGTCAAGCTTTTTATTCGTCCAACTCAAAATACTGCTCTCCGTCTACATCGGGTATTTTTTCACCGTTCATGGACGTTTTGAAAATAATGGCAATAAATCGTTTGATATCATCTTTAGACATACGATGCACCTCGAAGCCTTGTTCTGATATTATCTTCTCCACTCTGTTTGCGGTTTGGAAAACCTGCTCGCGCTTGATGTTTTTACAGCGTACAACAAACATAAACTGACGAGCGGTGGAGATTTCCAGCTGCATTCTATCCAGAAATTCTATATCCTTACTCAACAGCTTTGATATATTCAGGTTGGTTTCTTCCGCTAAACGCTCATGCAGATATTGCTTATTGTCGTCAAAGCGTTCCGATGAGTCGGTGCAGGATATTTCTATATCCGGTATCGATGACAGTACCATCATTAAATGGTGTATCTTTATGCTTACATTCGCTTGAGAAAGTACGGAAATATTCGTCGGCGCTACGGTAAAAAGCAGCAGTTCTCCCTTATTCGTCGATAAGCCGTATTCGGTGAATCCCTTAATGCCGATGAGATCACGAGTGGTATTTCTTTTGTTTTTTGTTCTGCTCATTTTTACCCCCCCATCTGTATTCCTGCTGCGATGTCAGGAAAAAACTAACGGCACATTTTATGTAGTCCATGACCGACGTATCGTCAAGCCTTATAGACATAAACGCATAGCACAGCGTTATCGCCGCAGGAATAAAAAATCCCGCCTGCGTAATAAACACAGCCGACAGCAACGCCGCAATAAATATTATTGCAAAATCTTTCATTGTCCACAGCCATATTTTAGCTGCGGCTCGCATATTCTGCGGATAAATATATGTCATTTTCATCTCCTTAAAGCGTTTGTTCACAGCATTTTGTTCCGTAAAATTTTTCATACAGCTCTACAGGAGAACAGCCGCAAACCTCTCTGATTTTTTCAATTATTAGATTTTTTATCACCTTGCTTTCATTTTCGGTCGGTTGATATTTGAAATCCTCACTTGATGTTTCACGGCTTATCTCACATTCTACAGTCAGCGTATCTTTAATCGGATCGTAAATCCCGAACATATTAAGCCATGCGTCTTCATCGTCGTTTATACGAAGTCCGAATTTCTTATCAACATCAAACCATGCTTCGATATATGCTGTGATCTCTCCGTTGTCGCTTACATCAAAATCACGGTCTATGACAATATCAGAGCTTTCCAGCTCGTTTTTCTCAGTCATTTTTTCACTTCCTTTGTCTGCTTTACGCAAAAAAGGACACCGCTGCTCACGGTGTCCTTAAATATTAAATGACCCTTTACAATGACATATCCTGTGACGGTGCGTCCTCGGTTTCGGCTATATCATCGGAACAGATGATGCCGTCCACGATATCCCGACCGTTAAGAATAAAGGCTTTGATAAATTTTGCGTCCGCCTCAATAGGCACGGCGTTTAAGCTGTCGTCCAACAATTCCTCGGTTATCTTCGGCAGCCGAATGTCGCGCAGCATTTGCCGAGCGGCGGGCTTTGCGTCAAGAAATTCTTTGAAAATACGGATAATACCGTCGGTCTTGCGGGTAACGTCGGTAGGATATCCCCTTGAGATAAGCGCGATATTGTTATCAAAATTCGGCGCCATAGAGAGTATCTCGCCGCTTTTTACATCCCTGAGAAAGCCGAAATTTTCGGTATGCCTGTCCATATTGTAGCATACAGTATCTAACCATATTATCTTCAGATACTGTTCGGCAAGCTCTGCGGACAGCGCGGAAATTACGTCAAAGCAGTCCTCATAATCATAATTGTCGTCCGTCAGCGCGGATATAGGCTCAAAATTGACCGACGCGCCGCGGGTAAAGTCCTTAGTGCGTATATACCCGCCGTCGAGCTCGTAATGCGCCATATTTAAGCCCAACTTTTCTCCGAGTGTGCATATAAACAGCTCCGAGAAGTACTCGTTTTGATTTCCGCTTTTGTACATCCACCAGCCGCCGTCTATCAGCCGCCAGCATTTTTCATAGCTGCCGATATTGGTAAGCTCCGGCGTTCGCGACGGCTTATGAGAAAATCCGTCGGGATCTCCGCGCAAAGCCAAAGTATCAAAATAATTCTCCTTGAACCGTATATCCTCATAGCGGGCGGTCGAGCCGTCGGGTCTGAACCAGTATCTATCGGTCACGGTCGCACCGTTCACCGCTAACGCCGTCTGCGCATCATCCGCATTATGCAGCCTTAATGCCCGTTTAAGAAGCCTTGAATTAGTGCGGTGGGTGTCTATAGCTCTTGATGCAAGCCAGCCCTCCACGTTCTTTGTGCGTTTAAGGTACAGAGGGACAAGCGCCGCGTCGTATTCTGTGAGCTCGCCGTTTTTTACTTTGGCGATCGCTTTATCGCCCGACATAATTTCTCCGCTTATATTAAGCATACTCCCACCGCCTTTCCGTGCTCCGTAAAATTAGTATAGCTTATATTCTGTCAAAATGCAAGGGTTTCTTTGAACTTAATAAGAAATTGTCTTATCAGCGAACGATAGAGCGGGTAAGATTTACCGCTGTCGTTGTAGCATGAACAACATTTGTTAGATTAACTCTTATAGAACTGTCCAGACCGAACTGCTGAGCTATCCTCGGCACCTCGTTTGCGGCAAGCATTACCCCTATTCCGAGCAGCATATTCTGAGAAAAGGTCATAAGCCCCAGAAAAAGCAGCGTCGTTTGCATAAATGCCGTAAGACATATCCCTATCACCTGCTTGCACCATTGATTGAAGCCATCGGTATATCCGCGCGGAACGCTGAACATATACAGAGAGCCTACCGCCATTTGGATAATAAGTATCCCGCCGCGTTTGATGTTGGCGAAAAACATTTTGATTATGCAATATGCAAACGCGATCATCGCAAGAAGGTTGAACAAGGTGCATTGCAAAGAATTTTCAAGTAAAAAAGATCCCTCAAGCACCGAAACGCTTTGAGATGACAGATCCAGCGACTGAGAGTTTCCAAAAATAGCGGACAGATCATAAGCAAAGGTGTTTTGAAGTGTTATGCAGAACTTATATAATTCAATCGGAACAACGCCGATAAGCGAACAGGCGAAAAAGCCTTTTAATATATTAAGCGCTGCGGACTTTACCGAAGCTCTTCCGCTTTGATACTCAATTGCGAGATCAAACACAGCGACAACCGTTCCCTCAGCAAACAAAGCCCAGCCAAAAAGCGTAAACAACTGAATTGACGCCTGCACCCAATCGTATTGGAACAAGTCTACGCCCATATTGCCCATCGATGTGAAAAAATCGGCAATAGCATTAAAAACGATATTGTATATCCATTGAAGCATGGCGTCCCATATTGCGCTTGATACCTGCTGACCCACAAAATTGAACACCCCGCCGATAGCGTCGCCTATACCGCCTATAATGTCGCCTAACCAGTCAAACATTCTTTTTCACCTCTTTTTCAAACGAACAGCAATATATTCTGTACGACCAAAGGCTGTAGCTTCCGCTGTCAACATCGGCCGCAGTAAAGAGAACATTGTTTGAGAACAGCCGTCCGTACCCGTTTCGCAGAAATCCGGTATTGTGATTTTTGTCAAAGCCCGTTTTTTTGGCTCCTATACTGTCACATTTGCTCCAGGTGCAGTTTGCCAAAGCCTTTATATCGCTTATAGAGCGCAAATCAACACAATAAATATCTGAAATATCGGCTATGATGTCAACAGGCGAGTCAAACGGGTGACAATCGGTTATCATGTACATAGTTTTGCTTTTCTCATCATAAGCGAGATCCGCATTCGACAGAGTTTCGGCGTTTTGTTCCCTATTTTTTGTGCCTGCTCGTGATACTTCAAATTCGTCAAGTTTGACAGCGGCGTTCAAGTTTGACAAGTCCCACACCTCGCACATTGTAAAAGTTCGGGTATTATCGTTTCGGGTATAAAAACATGCGATCTTTCCGTTGCCGTCTATATTGATAAGCGACGGCTGTCCCGCGCCCCATTGAAATACGGATGCGTTCAATGTATTATCATAATCAGCGGTTATAAAGGGATTTATTTTTGCTGTCTTTATCCACGGTCCGGACAGACTTTCCGACACAGCCAATCCTATCTGGTTATGCTGATTATTATATCTGTCACAGCCCAAATACGCCATAATATATCGGTATCGTGCTCCGTTATACACAAATCTGCCCTCTATTACCGACGGATCGCATACATGGATTTTATCCCATCCGTCCGACGAGGGCGATAAGACGACCTTTTTTTCGCCATAGGTGCTTATCCCGTCGTTTACCAAACATTCGTTGTAAAAAATGCTGTCCCGTACATTTCCGCTTGATGCGTTCGCACAATAAAAAATATGATAAATATTATCCTCGCAAACAGCGGAAGGACAATAGTTGTAAAAGCCGCGCTCTGCCGTCTGATCTCCGCAGAACGGTGCGTCTTCCGATGTGTAAACCTTTTCCGGCTTAGTAACGTCGGCTGCTGCGCAGGTTTGCTCCGGCGGCATTTCGGTCTGTTTTGGAACAAGACGGGTTTGGCTTTCGGTCTGCACGCTTGTTCGGGTTGGAGAATTTGCTGCGGGCGCTTTTGTTTCCGGCGGCGTGCAAGTAACAGGCGCTTTTGTTTCGGACGGCACGCAAGTAACGGGTGCTTTTGTTTCGGACGGCGCGCAAGTAACAGGCACTTTTGTTTTAGACGGAGCATAAGTAACGGGCGCTCTTGTAGTTTCGGCTTTCTTGCTGTCGTTCGGACTATCGCAAACCGACGTGCTGTTTTCTGAATGCGTCGATGCTTCAAAAACAGGTTCCTTATACTCGTCGGAGCTAACAGCCGTATGTTCATCTTCCCATATATACTGTGTATTGAACGCTATATGGCTGTCGAGCGCTGTCGAATTGCCTTTTGTTATACTTTCAGGCGCTTGAGCGCATGAAACGGCAGAAAAAACAAAGACCGCCGTTAAAACAGCGGTTAAAATATGCTTTTTCACAATGACTCCTTATACTATAGACCAGATGTACAGAGGAGCGGTCAACGTAAATAATAAGCAGGCAAACAATATCGCGGGAGCCGTAAACTCAAACTGTCCGTGCTTTCGGTAATCAAAATATGCCGTACCTATCTTTACAAACAGCACAATGGTAAGTATCATATCGGCGACAGGGAACACAACGTTGTTTACTACCGCTTGTATTTGTGACTTTGCCTCGGTCCAGGTGGATTGTATTGCAGTCGATACGCTCCCCGCCGCGGCAAACGCCGACAAGGACATAACGGCTATAACGGCGGCAAGCGCTACCGCAAGGACTAATAACTTTGATAATTTTATTTTCATTTATTGTTCTCCTTATTGATTTTTTATAGCATCGCTCAAAAGCGCATTATCAGGGAGGACACATTTCTTCATTGAACGGCTCGTCATCTGACAGCTCGTCGTCGAGTGCCTCGTCCTCACTTTCGGATACTTTTTCAGCGCTGCTCTGTGTTTCACCGGCCTTTTGCGCCAGCGCCTGCTTATATGCGTCCATTACGCTGTTTATGAGCGCCGTTCTGGATTCCGCGGTGATAGGGTGGCAGATGTCGCTGTACTTGGTATTTCCCTCGCTGTCTATATAGCTTGTCGCCGGCATAGATACGAACAAGCCTTTTTTCGACTCAATTATCCGTATCCCGTGTACAGCCATAGCGCCTGCTATATTTACGCTTGCATAGGCTTTGGTGCTGCCGGATTCGGTGAGCTTGCTGATCTGCGCCGTGTAAAACTTTCTGCGGCTGCTATTTTCTTTTTCTGACATATTTTTTCCTTTCTGCTTAAAACATCATAAGCGTGAAGCCCATGTCGGACTCCACTTCTTCTTTTGATATATTTTCAGGCTGTGCGAACCTGTCCATATACTTATTTGCTTCTTCCTCTGTCAACGAACGAAAATCATCCGATGTCAATCCCACCACAAAAAACGGACCTGCAATTATCGAATGACCGTTATCTAAGCGTCGGTTGCCTTTCATACCTATATCCCGCTCTGTGTTTATTTGATATATCTTTATCTGCATTTAATTTTCTTTCTGCTGCTTATTCGCCCATTTAAGTGAAAGCTGTATCAAAGCCGCCTGCTGTTGGCTATCCGACATAGCGTTGATGATATGTACAACGTCCGAATCTTTTATTTGGATAGGTCGTTTTGCTTCGCAATTATCGCATATCTTCTCCCGCTTGACAATGACGGCTTTACCGTCCTGAGTTTCCGAAAACGATAAAACGTCGTTATACTTAAACCCTATATGGCGGCGCACCTCATACGGTATGGTTATCCTGCCTCTCTTTCCGAGAATACGGTATATCTTCATATGTTACCTCCGCATACGTTTTTGCATGCGCAGCTTTCGCATTGCAAGTCGCAGATCTCACGGCTTATCGGACAATTGTCGCAGTCGCCGTCACATATGTTTTTGCTCCCGCCGTTTGCTTTCTCAATGATTATTTTCCCGCCGATCTGAGAGATCTCTATTATATCTCCATCGGATATTCCGGCGTCATCGATAAGCTCCATAGGAATGGATACCATCGCAAATGTATTTCTTACTTGCTTGTCCATTAAGTTTCTCCTTTTTGATTTTACATATTTATGCGTCGCCGAACAGCGACAGCTGCTTTGGCTGTTCGCGTTCACGCTCTTTAAGGTCGTAGTTGCCTATAAGCAGTTCGCCGAATTCTCTGCCCGCGTCAAACCGCTGCACCATAGAATGGATCCTTGAGAAATCGTAGATACAATATCCGTCGTACAAGCCGCGTATTTCCGGGCAGTCATTATACGACAGCAGCCATTTGCCCTCACAGCCTGCAAGCGCATTATGCAGCCGGATATGATCCGCCCATTCAAACCCGCACTCATAAACATACTCGCTCAAATAATACGGCGGATCGCAATAAAAAAGCGTTTCAGGACGATCATAATGGTTTATAAGCACCTCAAAATCCTGATTTTCAATAACTACACTATCCATTCTTACGCTGAGCTGCTGTATCAGACCGAACAGACTGCGTATTGAACACGGCTGACAGGAAAAGCTCTTTGCCGAGCTGGAATAGCTGTACCTCAACAATTTCAACATTATCACCGCGCGTTTTAAGTCGTGATCGTTGTCAGACCGCTTGCATAGAACCGCAAGTTCTTTCGCGTCGGGCTTTGGCAGCATGACGGATGACAATTCCAGCTCCTCGTTCAGAAATTCGCTGCCGAATTCTTCCTTTTGCAGTATTTTCTTCATTACCTTAAAGTCGTCGCGGGAATTAAGATTAAGAAAACCCAATTCCCGTATAAAGGCTAACGGCCTGTCGCGCATACATCTAAACAGATTGACCAGATTAGCGTTGTAGTCGTTATACACTTCAAACGGCGGGGCGTTCGGGTTTCCCAGCAGCACGCTTCCCGATCCGCCGAATACTTCCACATATCGGCTGTAATTATTGGGAAACAGCGAATATATAGTTTGCAGGATCGGCGTTTTGTTGCCGACCCAGCTAACCGGACTCTTTATCTTTTTTCACCCCCTTTCTAAACAAAAAAGACCTATATCCATCTTTAGACAGATATAGGTCTTAAACATATTCTGTTTATGCGGACGGTCGATCTTGTCGTCACATGCTCATAGTTTCTCCCGACAATTTTTGTTCGGGAATATTCCGCATATAATCTTCGATAGTTATTTCTTCTCCGAGAAAATTCGGCGAGGTTTCATCGGTAAACGGTATGTATCCTTGTTCTCCTAAATCTATCGGCTCTTTAGTGATTACCGATCCGCCGTGGTTGACCGCCACAAAACGTTCGATAGAGCAAAAACCGCTGCTGTCATCCGACTCGCGCAGATGGTAACAGTATAGCCCGTGCGGAATGTCCTTATCGGTCAATCTTTCATTTGTAAACAAGGCATTCTTGCCAAAAAGCGAGATAGACTCATACGGTTCATCATTTAGGCTTATATACCCGCTTTTATCCGCATTAAGGAACAGCCCGTATTCCTTTGGATCTATGTCCATTACATCGGCCGCAAAAGCGATACGAGAACGTTCGTCTTCAGGAAAGTATTCCTCTTGTCTTACACCGTCCTTATAGACATATTTGCCGCAGTTATAGCCTATATCCTCATCTGCCCACCGATGGGAGAGTTCTATGTCGGGATACATCTTGGAAAGCTTTTCAATAACGGGATGGGGCGCACCCCATGCGGTAAAAAATTCAAGCGTATTGTTTTTCGGCTCGAAATACTCATATCCGTAGGAGTTCCATTTAGTACCCCAATTTGCTATGCACCAATCATACCATGTCGGCGCACCGTACTGCACGGTATTGCGAAATGCCTGCTTGCCGAGCTCCCATTCTTCCTGCTTTATCTCCTTGTGCCTCATCAAATATGCTTGTTCTTTCTCTTTGGGAATACTCATCAGGTCCCCGCTTTTGCCGTTTGACGCTATGTAATCTGCGAGAAATCTGCTATAGGCCTTGCGACCTCTGTCTGTTTGGCTGCCTGAATCAATATCAAGAGCTGCAGGCATAGGTATAATTTTATTAAAATCAATTGTGCCTATGCCGATATTGTCGTTCTGTATCTCTTCAAGCAACTTTTGTATCCGAAGGCGGTCGCCTTTCAATTCGATTATATTTGTAATATTATTTGGCATTTTTGTTTGCTCCTTTCCTAAAAAGATCGCTTTGGCATACTCATCTGACCGGATCACTCCTTTTTCGTATTTTCTGCATACACGGATTTTATCACCTGCCCAAGAGCAGATATGACCGGTACTGTAACAGCATTGCCCGCCATTGCATAGAGCCTGCCGTCCGACAGTCCGGTCATCTTCGCTTTATAAAATTGTTCATCGGTAAAGCCTTGCAGCCTCCAGCATTCAAGCGGCGTCAGCTTTCTCACTCGACCCCTGTGCCACATGCCGTTTTTGTCTTGAACGGTTATGGTAAATATCGATTTGCCGGGCTCTTTTGCCTGCCCGATTTTTTCTTTTGTCGGGCTTATGATCGCTTTAGGCTTATTCTCCGAGGAGCTTTCACACACAAGCACGGCAGAATGTTCCCCGCGATGATTGCTGATACCCGAATCTTGACGCGCGGTAATACACCGTGCATTATCGGTGATAGTCGTATTATCGTTCATATCCACGAAAAACATCGATTGCGTGCTGTCTGTCGTCAAGGTATGCGCCACTTTGCTGCCGACTCTGCCGCGCCGTGAGTTTTTATTAGGATATGCAATGTCTATGCTGTCGCCGGGAGACGCTATCTGATACCCCAATTTAGTTTTGCTTTTGATAGGGATTCCTACCTGATATAACCCCGACTTTCCGCCAAAGCCGCCCGCCTGCGCTGTAAGGGTTACTGCTATTCCTTCTTCGGAGTAGACTCTTTCTCCTTCATGTCCGGGAATGACTTGAACAATAGGCGTTCCATTTGCTTTAGTGAAAGCCAGTATTTTTCCGGAACATTTTTCTCTAAGATATCCGATAATATACACGCGATTTCTGGATTGGGGAACACCGAAATGCGCGCTGTTAAGCACTTGCCATGCGACATCGTACCCCAGTTCATCCAGCGAGGAGAGGATCGCCGCAAATGTCCTGCCGCTGTCATGCGATAGAAGTCCGGGAACATTTTCAAGACACAAAAACATAGGTCTTTTAACGGCGGCGATTCTGGCAATTTCAAAGAAAAGCGTTCCTCTTGCGTCGTTAAATCCTCCTCGCTTTCCGGCAATAGAAAAACTTTGGCAAGGGAATCCGCCGCAAATAAGGTCGATATCAGGCAAGCTGTTTGGGTCGATGTTTCTTGCGTCGTCGTAATATAATTCTCCTTTCGTGTCATAAATTGCTTCATATGCTTGTTTTGCGTACTTGTCTATTTCACAATATCCTATACACTCAAAGCCGCCTGAGCATGCGGGAGCCGAGCCCGAGCCGCCCCACGACGATGCCTTTGGGCGCTTTTCGCCCCTTTCGTCTTGACAGGCGCCAGCCTGCCTTCGCCTCAAGTGACAAAAATCACCTCAAATTCATCTGCCGTGGGGTGCGCAGCAGTTTTTACGGAGCAGATTTTCGTCCAGACGAGGAGACCGAACGATGGCATACTGTATGTATGTCGAGCGAGGGCGACGAAGTATGGGCGGAAAGATGCCCGTAAAAACCGGCTTGGGTTCGACTCCCGCATGCTTGATCTTTCCAGTCCGCTCCTGAACCCGCCTATCCCTGCGAACATATCAAAGTATTTTATACCCGTTATATATTCCCCCTTACATTTTTATGATTTGTCCCGGCTTTTGGGCTTGCTCTTCTTTAAGCTCCGGCTCGGTGAGCTTACGGTAAACGTCTTCTCCGGGGATAAGACCAAGCGTTCTGCCGTTGTCGAACGCGCAATGTATCGTTCCGATATCGTCCACTGCTAACACCGTGCCTCTTGTATTCTTCTCTATAGGGCGCGGATCGTTTTCCATCTTTAGCAGCAGGATACGCGTTCCCGGCGGATAATTGTTCTTTATGCGTTCCGCAAAGTTTTTTTCGTACTTGTTCATTTTCTCTCCTTTTCTCCTTGTAAAGCGGTCATATCCCTGACATTTTTTGTCCGCTGTTTAAATAATTGTCCATTTCGTGTTGATCATAGATGAAATAATCAGCTCCGCTGTTCCAAAAGGAAACATTTAATATATCGTCCCCGATCGGTATATCCTGCTGCTCAAAGCCCTCGCCAAGCCCATCAGAATTCTGACCGCTTATCCAGTCCTTGAGAGCTTCGTTTTCTTCTGCTGTCATAGGCTCGGTCAGACGGACGTCAACTTTGCCGTATAATTCATCGCCTATTTGTTCCACATCCCAATCAGACAACAGCAGTTTGTCCTTACCGATACCGCCATAATATTCGGCCATATTGGGCGGCTCATTGCCTATATATTTTATTAGCGCGTCACGGATATCGTCTTTGTATGAAAGAAGTCGGGCTTTTCCGATGGAACAATTCTCATCATATTCCTCGTCCCACATTTCAGCCGAAAGAGGAAAATAAAAAGTTTCCGAAACAGCCCCTATATCATAGGTCATCTGCCTGATATCCTGATACAATTCATCGGGCGAGGAGTACTGATCATATATGATGTTCCGCTCCAAATCGGCTTTAATGCTTTCGTTTGAGTTGGTGACAGACTCGGTGATATTCTGAACATCGTACAGAGTGTGATCCTCCGACAGCAGGAGTATGAGATGATTTCCGACATCATTGTCAGCGTAGAGCTTCACGCTGATAGGGCTATCTTCATCGTCCGCAATGCTGATACGCTCTATCCACTGATCAATACCCATTTCCCGAAGTTGAGAACCCAGCTTGTAGATGTTGTTTGGAAACTCCCATATCAGCGTTTTACCGCCTTGATCCTGAATGATCGCATTTATCATTGTTAGTTCTCCCTTTCCTGACAGGTCAGCGCGCAAAGACCGAATCGGCGTATCGCCATAGCGTTGCACATCAGTCCGTAAACCCTATCGGGAACTATTTTTCTGTTTGTAATATCAGATATCCTTATATACTCGGTACCGAGATAAAGGTCTTTTGCGCTGCACAGCAGCGAGTATTCCGCAATGCCTAAACCTTTGGTATGCATCTTGGAAAAGCGTATATCGCCATGCTTTCCGACGCTGTGTCTTACAGCGTTCCAAAGCTGTCCGTCTGCCGTTAACAGATATACCGCTGCCAAAAATGAATTATCACTTTGCTCTTCTCCTATGGCGGTCATAAACGCCGCATAATGCTTTTCGTTTCTGAATGCAAAAGGGAAGACGCTGTTTATAGGGCAGTTTTTCTGTCGGATCTCAAAAGGAGAGTATTCCGGTTCTGCCGTGGCTTCTTCCGATATGTCTTTAATATCTGACACACCCGCCATTATCCGCTCGTTTATAAACGGACAGCTCGGCGATATACATTTCCCGCGTCTGAAATATAAGCAGAATTCACACTCGCAGTCCTTTGCCGTATAGGAATATGACTGCAAAAGATATGTACCGCCGCCTTTAGGCTTGTAATTCGGAGGCTGCTGCATCAGCTGTTCATAGTACCTCTCGCGAGGATTTTCCGAGAAAATCATTTTCCTCAGTCCTTTCTTTTTGAAATAAAAGCCAACCGATGAACATCGATTGGCTTTTGGATATATATAAAAAAGCAAGCGTATGCCTGCTTTAGTTCCGCAAAAAAGCGCAGAATAATTATGTTTTGAAAGATATGCCGAAAAGCGATAAGCTCAGGTGATAACCGCATTGAGCAGCGCCATTTTCACATTCCTCCCATCGTTATGCCTTTATCGGGATCGAGTATCTCGGAAAGCTCCACGCCCTTTTGCATACAGACAAAGCCGGACGATATAAATTTGCCGCCGTTCGTTTCCGCCAGATATTTGCCAAATCTGTCGTCATTTCTTTCACCTCGTTTCATGTTTTCCAAAGCCTTTGCCTTTATAATATACATAGACTTTTTTCCTTTCATTGTGATAAAACAAAATCGGAGGCAATATCCTGTGCCTCCGTAATGTCTGTCAAATATTCGGGATCGACGATGACCTCTGATTCGTTTCGTCCGTTGAAAAGGGCGTAGATGTGTTCTTTGGCTATCTTTGCTTTATATACCGTGCCGTCTTCTCCGAAACGGCGGGCAAACCACTCGGCGGTCTGCCGATCGAGCGTCCACGACAACGCTCTGACGCGGTCTGCATTATATGCGGTCACGCCGCGATAAACGGTGAGAGGATCGTCAAGTTCTTGAAAGCCCCTGTATTCATCTTCATCCATAAGGATCTGCGGATCGGCGGAACGAAACATAGCGACCAGCTTTCTCATGCTCACTTCAGGAACAGCGTTCGGGACTTCGCACATAATCCATGTGCTCGAAAGAATTTGTGAAAAATCTTTCTTCGACAAATACGGGGAAGCATATTTCAGGAACGCCAAGCCGTATGGTTTATTGACCATCATGTATATCCCAAAAGCATTGTCCGCATGGTCGATTGACGAGGCGACCGCATTTCTCCATTGCCTCAGACCGTCTGTGTCCCGTGTAATATCCAGCGGCATGATATTCCCGCCGCTTTTTTCCGGCAGAACAACAATGCCGGAAGATGTAAACGGGTGCTGTACCACGACAGGCGAGAATTCCGTTTCGTGGACGTCCGTCATAAGCAGCATCTTGGCTATGGACTTTACTCCCGCGAGATCCGTTTCTTTTTTCATTGATCATTTATCCTCCTGAATTAAAAAATGCACACGGTTTTTCTTCCATGTGCATTAAAACGGTTATATATTTTTACTGCTGTGACTTACTATTTTTCCTACTGTAAATGCGAATGTGCTGCCTCAAGGACAGCAGAAAGCAGCTTGCGAGATACGACAAAAAATCGAATAATATATTAAATAACTGCCTTTGCTATCGCAGTCTGAACGCGGTATTGACAGAATATGCGGTAATGATGTGACACGCGCTATCCGTCGCTCGCTCGTTGCCTCCGGCTCCTCTCACAAGTGTCGGCTCACGATTAAATCTATTATCATTTTTATTTTTAGGTTCAGTGTAACATATCACTGATAAATGGACATTTCTTTAGCAAAAAATATGTTATGATATATTGACATATTCTCAAAAATAGTGTATACTATATTTAGTAATTGCGGTATGCGTTTTCGGATGCATACTTGAGGGAGTCGAAGAAATTCGGCTCCTTTTTATTAACGTTATAAGATTTATTTAAATCATTTCTCCCGCATCTCCCTGCTTACTGTCCATTTGCCAATGATATAACACCGTTTAATTAGAAAAAACGAAAGCTTCTGTTTTACGGTAGATAAAACCTCACAACAGCACGCCGATAGTATGTTAATACATTTTTCTTGTTTTCGGGCATAAAAATGCCGTAGTTCTAATCAAGTTCTAATACGGTTCTAATATGAACGGCAAAACCGTTTTTTTCAGCTGTCAAAAGGCTTTGCAAATACAGGGTGGCAAAATGCCGATCAATCCCTTTTATGACGCGGGTTTATCGTTACCGATGATGGATATGGATCACCTTAAAATACTTATAGTACTTTTGTACTCTATCCGCTCAAAATCCGGTGGTAGCGATACCGTGCGGGTTCGACCCCCGCTTCCGGCACCAAAAAGACCGACCTTAAATGGTCGGTTTTTCCTTTTGTTATGCGGAATGTCGGCGGGAGGAGGTTTTAGGGAAAGGGGGGTTGCTTTTATGTGATTTTCTGAATTTTCCGTGATTTTTGCGCAGTTCTAATCAAGTTCTAATAGTAATTTTTGGAAGCGGGGTATTATATAAGGGGCATTGCCTTGAACCGCCCCGACGATTGCAGACTTAACAGCCGCCTTAATGACATCGGTCGACAGGCGGAAAAAATGCTTTTCCGGTTAGTAAAGCAGATGGAGGAATAAGAAGGCGTCACCGAATCGCTCAAAGTGCAAGACCAGATGGCGTGTGTCGGACGAATGAACAGTATCCGCAGCAGGGCGACTGAGATTGTAGCCAACGATTTGATTTACAGCTAAATAAAGCGGCGGCAGGGAGAAATCTCTGCCGCTGGCAATTATTTTCTATTTGCCCAAAAAGTAAGATACATTTGAGCCACCGATTCAAGCAACACAAACAAGATATGTAATATCATAAGAATGCAAATAGCTGTAATATATTTTAATATTGGAAGAGGTAAAATATACTGCATTAGAGAAATTACTATAAGTCCTACTAAATACATAATCTCAACAATAACGTTGTAAGTTATATTAGAGAGCAAGATCTGAAATAAAGATAATTGCTTTCCATTAACAGGCTTATATTGCTCTTTGCTTGACTCTGTTTCTTTTAAACATTGTATATTTTTATTGTCCGAAGATACTAAAATTGTAATGATTGCTACAGAAAAGGAAATCAAAATCGCCACTATGTTTATCTGTGTATCTATAAATCCAGAAAAAGTCAATATGACTTTTTCCGAACTGCCGATATTGAAAAATATAGCAAATAATAATGCAACCAGAGCAATGAGCATTGGAACAAGAAATTTTAAAAGAATCCTTTTTCTTGAGATAAAATAATCCTTGATTGGAACAAAAATAATATTTTTCATGTTTTATTCCTCGTTTCTTCTATGAATTCTTGCGCTTTATCAAAGAAATCCGAGCTGTTTACTTCGTTGGTTACTGCTTCGGATAAGACAGATAGAAAATGTTTCATTTTCATAAGCTCAATATCAACTTCGAATTGACCGGATGCGTTTGTTCCTTTGATAGTGATTTTCTTGATTTTTCCTGTTGCTTTATTTTGAGAGTTATCAAAATAGGCTTGTATTAGACTATCAGGAAATCTTTTAACACCTTTGGGACGCTTAATACATATTTCAACTTCATCAGCAATATCATTTCTTCCAGCAAACATCATAAAATCATCCTTGATATCTTCTTTGCTTACGACCAGTTTTAACACAGACATAGTTCTTGCCTTTTTAATCGATGAAAGAAAATCTTCTCCCGGCATGATTTCATATGATATTGAGTAATGATATTTATCGCCAGTATCTTCGTTATAGCAAATAAATTGAGTGTTTAAATAGTCAACAATACAATTTAATGTGACGCCATAATGATTACTTTCATGAACTGCAAGAAAGCGATACTCACCGGCGTTATAACGAATGCACAAATGTGTCTTTTCCTCGTCGCCATCTTGTTGCCGCTTGCGGGTACCAAGTTCAGTCATCGTTTTGGTATCAATCTCATTTCGGACATGATTGTATTTAGCGGATTTAAAAATAATATTGTAGTTTCCATTTTTCAAATCCTCATATGAGTCAAGCCATACAACCTTTTCAGAAATTGTGATGTCTTTTTTTCTATCGGTCAGGTTCTTTGTAGTAATATACGATAGTAATTTTGAAAATGAATCCACTATTTGCTTTATATCGTAGATGGATGAATCGTTACTATCCTTTTGCTTTGAAATTGTCAGATAATAAAAGTAAATCGGAACATTTTTCTTAGGTTCTTGAATGCTCATTGTTTAACTTTCCTCCCTTACAATACCTCAGATAGAAGTTTCCAGCTCTCACTTTTTATATTGTCAGAATAGGTTTCTGTGCAAATGCAAAGCTCGCCGCTCTGCTTGTCCTGACGAACAATTCCGCCATGCAGACGATATTTGTCTATATAATTTTTCAATACCAAAAATTTTTTGGCAGTATATTTGTCGATGTCCTCACTATCTCCTGACTTAGTAAACCCGCCCTTGGTTTCTATTATCCATATGCTACCATCTGAAGCGCCAACAATATAATCTGGGTAGAATGACTTTTGCTTCCCAAAATTATCGGTATACACAATCGAAAAATACTCGATCCCTTTATCTCCATTTTTATAAAACCATCGAATATTAGGACTGCTTTCGTAGTGCCGCTCCAAAAGTTTTTCGGGCATAGAACGCTTTTCAGCAGAAGAAAGGTATCCCTTATACACATTTTTCGTCATTTCTACCTGTGATTTAGCTGAGCCATCATAAGTAAAGATCATTTCCAATGGAAACCCAATTGGCTTTTCAGT